>JAEOSA010000018.1 GCA_016840595.1 Candidatus Hermodarchaeota archaeon
AACCGAATTTCCGCGTGAGGCGGCCTGGAGGCAAAACTCTACTGCTGCACCTAATGTCACAGCTGTTGGACGAGCTTGGGCGATGATTTGACCGGCTTCCTTTAGGCGTGAGAGGAATTCTTTCACCGAGTTTACTGAAATTTCGTGAGCGGCTTGAGCCATGGCAAATGCACCGGCTACACCAACCGAGCCGGCCCCACGTGTGACTAGATTTGTAATCGCTCTTGCTGTGTCTCGCCAAGTTAGGAGATTTTTCACTACGAATTTAAAGGGAAGCCATCGTTGATCAATCATCTTCACAATATGATTTTCCATTTGCACAGCTAGTAAATCCAATTCTTGCTCATCAATCTTCACGCGCATTTACAGCCCTCCAAATGTGGTATTGATTATATTTAGGAAACAAAAGGGTTTGGGGATGACTTATTAGGAATATTCCCAGCAAAGAAAAAGCACACTAGGTGTATGGTGAATGCTTTACGAACGAAATATCGAAGCAATGCTCTTTGACCTGGATGGCACATTAGTCAAGCTTCCGGAAATCTGGAATTTTTTTGATGAGTTACTCGTGGAAACGTTGACGGAATTTAAGATTCCTGTCCCTTCACAGCAGACTCGGCTTGATGTTTGGCATTCAGGGGGAGATTTTGAGCAGGTGATTCGAAGCTGGGGAGTTAAGGACTATGATGCGTTTATTCATCGCTTTGATGTGCTTGACTATGAAAAGAGAAAGAAAATGATTCAGAGAGGAGAGGTTCGTCTTTTTGATGATGTCGATGTTTTGGAAACATTGCATAAACGGTTCAAAATGGGTCTTCTAACAAATACGCCACCTGATATCGCCTTGCTAGAGCTCGAAGCCTTTCAATTAAAGCAGCACTTTGACGACCTGGTGATGCTAGGTTCTGTAGAACAGCATATCGCTAAACCAGAACCGGATGGCTTCTTACGATGCCTCAAGAATTTAGATGTTGCCCCAGAACAAGCGGTTATGGTAGGGGACAGTAGTAGTGATATCATAGGTGGAAATCGTGTTGGTATGACAACTGTTTACATTCAACGTCCTGACCAGCCCTACCCGAAGAATATGCAACCACCTCCAGACCTGATCATCACTAACTTACATGAACTCCTTAAATTCATCTAAAGGGTTGAAGTTCTTGGCTATTCGGTGGGACGTCGAAGGATTTCTCCATATTCAACAAGTGCGGCCATTCCCCGAGCTCCCCTAAGAGGGAGATGGTACGCAGGGACACCAGCAAGTCGTAATTTGAACATTCGTTCACGAATCGCCTTCGTTGAAGGGACTGAAACAACGACAATGGGTTTCTTCCTCTGTTCACTGGCTTCAACAATGGCTTGACTCACTTGTTCAGCATCCAGAAGCGGTGTCATAAACAAAGGAATGACGATGAGTCCATCGATTTCATCACTTTCAAGCAGAGTATTCATGGAAAACGCAAATTGCTCAGCCGTTGATGAACCTGTGAGATCCACGGGATTCTTAACCGAATAATAATAGGGGAGTTTTGTGTGCAACCGTTTCTGAAGGGATTCAGAAAGCTCGGGAGCTTGGAGGTTATAATCAGCGAGAGCATCAATCGTCATGACACCAAACCCACCACCACTAGTAATGACGCCAATGCGGTTGCCCTCCGCAGGAGGCTGATGGACTAAGGCCCGGGCTACATCAAAGAATTCACCAATCGTTTTCACGCGAATGATTCCCGCGGCTTCAAAGGCAGCATCATAAATGCGATCAGTTCCAGCTAATGAGCCAGTGTGGCTGGAAACAGCACGAGTACCTGCTTCGCTACGCCCGGCTTTGATAACGATGAAGGGCTTTCTTTTTGATGCACGACGACAAATATCGATGAACTTGCGACCGCGGTTAATAGACTCCAAATAGAGACCAGTCACCATGGTGTCTTCATCGTCTTCGAGATAATCAATCAGATCTCCTTCATCGACATCAAGTGCGTTTCCAAAGCTGACTAACTTACTAAAACCAATGTCTTCGTTGTAGGCAAAGCTCATGACAGCCCCACCTACGGATCCAGACTGCGTCAGAAAGGAGATCTGCCCAATCCCTGGACGAGGTGTTGTGCTTTCAGGAAGAAAGAGGGTATCAATATGGGTCTTGGGACTAAAGGTTCCTAAACAGTTGGGACCAAGAATGCGAATATTCCCTTTTTGAGCCAAGTCTTTTACTTGATTTTCGAGTTTGATGCCCTCGGGACCAGTTTCACGAAACCCACCGGAGACGATAATCACATTGGGAACTTTCTTTTCGACGCACTCTTCCATCGCGATTGGCACATATTTTGCAGGGATTACAATAATGGCAAGATCAATGGATCCTCCACAGTCTTTGAGAGAAGCATAGGTCTTTATTCCTAGGATGTGGCGTCCTTCTTTAGCCGCTTGGGGGTTAATCAGGTATAATCTACCTGGAAATTTCGCAGCAACCATTTGCTCAATGACAATATGTCCAATTCGTCCGGGTCGCCGTGAAGCTCCAATGATCGCGACATTGCGGGGTCTGAAGAAGCGGTCAATCTGGGTTTCAATTGAATCCATTGTTATCCACACTCTCAATTACAAAATTTGGTTTTAGTCAGATTCATAACCTGATGTTTTTTACCAACAGAACTTCGAAGTAAATAAATTGATGCTATGATGTTTGATAACAAGGTTAATTTGGGGTTTCCATGATTGTCAGGTTAGATATTTGAAGTGGAGTCATAGCATTGAGTAGTCAGATAGCTCAGGATCAAGTTCTGGTTCGGTATGGTGAGATTGCGCTCAAGAGTGCGGGTATTCGCGGGCATTTTGAAGTGCAATTAACCAGGCATCTTAAGGCAATGCTTTCGTTGAAGGCTGTTCCGTTTTCAAATATTAAACGGGAGCGGGGACGTTTCTTCATCCAGACTAGCGATCCACAGGCTATCGCTGAAGTGGCAGCTCGGGTTTTTGGTGTTGTTTCAACTAGTCCTGTTTGGACGGTTCCCTCTAAACCGGACCAGATTTTAGATTTGGTTGGTCGGCTTACTCCTCAATTGGTTAGTGATGGAGATACTTTTGCGGTGCGAGCTCGAAGGCTGAAAGACCTTCCTTTTACTAGCCAAGAGCTTGCGGCTCAAGTGGGTGCGAAAATCGTTGATACGGCAAAGGCGGCGAATCAGCCGGTGAGTGTGAATTTAGACAAGCCTGATGTGGAAGTGCATATAGAGGTTCGGCAAAAGTCAACATATATCTTCACACAGATTATTTCAGGACCAGGAGGATTACCATATGGGTCCCAAGGTATGGTGATTGGTCTCCATTCGGGGGGTCTCGATAGCCCAGTTGCCCAATGGTTTATGATGAAACGGGGTGCAAGCGTTCTCCCTCTTTACATGGATTCGGATCGTACGACAGAAAAACAATTTCGGAAGCGGGCGATCGAATCAGCGAAAATCCTTGCGGACTGGATTCCGAGTACCCAGGTGCAAATTCTCATTGTTCCATTCTATGAGATTTTAAAAATCATCCAAGAGGTGAGGGATCGGAAACTGACGTGCATTCTGTGTAAACGTATGATGTATCGGATTGGGACGATGGTCGCAGCGCAAGAAGGGGCACATGCGTTAGTTACGGGTGAGACGCTAGGGCAGGTGGCGTCACAGACTCTGACTAACCTAACGATTCTCGACTCTGTTGTGTCAATTCCCATTTTTCGTCCACTGATTGGTATGGATAAAACCGAAACGATGGATCTTGCCCGGCGAATTGGCACCTATCAGGTGTCTAGCAAGGATGTCGGCGATTGCTTTGCAGTTCCCAAGAAACCGACAATAGGAGCTAAACTGAATAAGGTCCATGAAGCAGAATACCGGTTGCCAATTACGAAAATGGTTTCTAATGCTATGAGCCAGCTTGAACGTTTGCCGCTTGAAAAATAGAAGAATTTAATTGTAGGAAGATAAGAAATAGAAATTCTAGAGGTAACGTTAATAAAAAGCCAGTTTTCATTGATACTCAAATTCCATGGAGAAAGGGCTGTTTGGATTATGTCACGAAAAGCTATCGGTCGCGTCTTGGATCGTTATGAAATCGATCAACGTATCGTTGAAATTGTTGCGGTCAAACCCAATTCAACTATCGATGCTATTTCCACTGAAACGGGATTGAGTTACACGGCAGTGCGGAACAGTCTCCAACGGCTTATCAGTCTAAAAGTCATCGTTGAAACCTATGATACCGAGGGGCCCAGCCGTCGAGGACGCCCAGCCACTCTTTTCCGAATTGATAAGGGATTACAAATCTTCATCCCGCCAAGACAATTCCAACACCTCGCCCTTACGCTGATTGAACAACTCATCAAGGAAGAGGGGACCGAACATGTGGCTAATTTACTTGATCGGGCAGCACAACTCCAAGTTTTACGAATAACCTCCGATTGGGAAGAAGCCAATGCACTCCCAAAAACCCTTGAGAATGTTGTTGAACGAGTTTGCGATTACATTAACGAACAAGGATGCTATGCTGAGAATTCGCCCTTTGAAAAGGGGTTTTACATCCAGGTGAATAACTGCGTCTACAACGATATCGCGACAACTTATCCAGGAACCATCTGTCGGTTTCATGAAAGTTTCATCACACACATGATTCAACATCATGACAAGGCAATTAACGTCTCTCATGAACAGTCCATGGCCGAAGGCGCTCATTATTGTCTTTATGTTATCCGTCCGCCCTAGAAATGGTAATAAAAGCGATTTTTGACGGTAAGTTATCCTTTTAAGTCAAAACACCTCAACATTGGCAGAACCTTCTAAACTCTTAGATTAGGTGAAAACTATTGGTAGATACTCCAAAAGAAGGCATAGAAGCCATGGCCGGAACCTTCGATTCTTCACAGGCAGCCGGCTGGAATTGCGTTATCGAAATGGACATCCAAGGCGACCAGAAATACAACATTATTATCAAAGACCAGAAACTTGACTGGGGCGAAGGAGCTCCAGACAAGGCAGACCTTGTGATCACTATTAGCAAAGATGACTGGATGGCCATCTCAAACGGTCAGCTCAACGCAGTCGCAGCCTTCATGTCTGGGAAGCTCAAGAGCCAAGGCGACATGAGCCACCTCATGAAACTGCAAAGCGTCTTCAAACTCGGCTAATCAATTCGAAGTTCTGGGATATTTCATCAATCCTTGCCGTTGTTAGCGGTGCTTGGATTCGAGCTAGAAGGGTGGAGCTCTAACCACCCTCCTACTCCTCTTTTTCTACTAGGAGTTATTCAAACTCACCAGAAATTAAAGTCAGGAATTCTATTAGCTACATAGTGATGACTATGTCCAATACATATTGCATCGATATGAAAGATGTGCTTGATGGAAAGGTTCAACCAGAGAGCATCGAACCCCAGTATATTCTTGTGGGTGCTAAACAATTATTGCCAGAGAAGTTTATGGAAGGCGTGAATTATTTGGCGAAATTTGGTTGGCGACCCGTAGGATTTGGGAAGGAGAAATGGTATTTTCAGTGTCTAATGGAGCGGGTGGAATAATACCTTTCAAATATTCGAGTTATTTCACTCGTTTAACTGCTTTGGCAAAGCGTTCAAGGGCAAGGTCGATTTGTTCAGCGGTTATGTTGAGAGGGGCTAGGAACCGAACTGCGTTTCGCCCAGCTCCGAGTATCCAGAGCTTTTCCCTTTTGACACAGTTTGCAACGACTTCATTGCGAAGTTTCGGATCAATGGTGTTGGATTTACGATCAGAAACTATTTCTACTGCGCACATGAGTCCGCGCCCACGAACATCGCCAATAATCTTACTATTTTCTTGAATGTCGCGGAGCCCTGCGAGGAGTTGAACTCCACGGTTTTCAGCGTTTTCAAGGAGTCGATCACGTTCTATCGTTCGGAGAACAGAGAGAGAGATTAGGGCGATGTAGGGTTCTGCACCAAAAGTTTCGGAATGCCGGCTGAAGTCAGTATACAGGGGTTTGGGTCCAATGCAAGCCCCAAAGGGGAATCCGCCACCGAGAGCTTTGGCTGTGCAGATGTAATCAGGGATTACGTCAGCGTGTTCGATTGCCCACCATTTGCCTGTACGTCCAAGGCCTGATTGAATTTCATCTGAGACAACGGGCGTTTCATAGTCATCTGCAAGCTTTCGAAGGGCTTTGAGCCATTTGATTGGAGCTGGTAGGAACCCACCTTCCCCACAGATTGGTTCTACAAAAATCCCAGCGAGGTCAGTGCCTTCGCATTCAATGCTATCCCGGAGATAGTCTAAACATTCTAAGCTGCAGTCTGCTTCGTGTTGTTTGAATGGGCAACGGAAACAGTAGGGGTAGGGACCACGAATAACATCTAGCCCTTGGGGATAGAAGTCTCTGTGGGCGTGTTTGCTTGCCGTTAATGCCAAGGCATATCCTGTTCGTCCATGGAATGCGGGACGAAAGGCAACAAATCGATAGCGATGGCGAGTATCCATTAGAGATTTCACAGCAGATTCCACGGCTCTCCCGCCACTTGTGGTGAAAAATACTTCTTTCTCAAAATCGCCAGGGGTCAGACCAATGAGGCGTTCGGCGAGTAGAGTTTGAGGAACCACATCAAAATCTTGTCCAGGAATTTCGCGTAAATAGTTCTGGATGCGATGTTCAAAATCGCGAATAGCAGAGCTTCGGAATCCCAGGGCTCGAACAGCAACGCCCGCGGTCATATCCAAGTACTGGTTTCCTTTGAGGTCATAGATCCAGGGACCTTCTCCTTGAGTATGGTCAACCACAGGGTAGATATCGCGACTTTGAGTGGTTTTCGCGATGACCTTTTCGGAGCGTTCAACCCATTCTTTACTACTCTTTGTAATGGGTAAGTCGGGGCACAATTCTTTGAGGAGTTCTTCTGCATCTCGTTTCATGAGGCGTAATCACCATTTGAAACCATTTCTGCGGTAACAGGACATGTCTCAGTCTATTTAAGTCCGTGCTATTCGACAAGAAACCTAAACTACCCCAAATGGTTGAATCAGACTTGAATAGGTGAACTACTCCCACCTTCATACGGGAGCTTCCATCGAGTCCACTTCCCCGGGGAAGCGAGGGAGGGCTGTGTGTCGATGCAAACCATCCAAGAAGACTTGGATTGGTTCCCCGTTCACGGGGGGTTGCTGCGATAGGAACCGCAACATTATGTTTATTGCTGCATTCTGATCCCGGTCGAGAGTGGTTCCACAATCGCACTGAATATCGCGTTCGGAGAGACTCCGATTGCGGACTGTTCCACAAAGGCAACAAGTTCTAGTGGTCTGCGATTCGTCAATTCTTGTGACTCTTTTCCCTACTCGTTCGGCCTTGTAGGTCAAGAATTCGGCAAATCGTCCCAAAGAGCCTGTACTCTGTAACGAATGATTTAAGGTCCGACTGGCTTGATTACGTCGTGGATATCCCGTAGTTTTCTTTTTTTGGATCATATCTTTTATGTCGAGGTCACCAATGATGAGGGTGGTTGCCCTAGTGTTCTCCACGACTTTTTTTGATATTTTGTGCTGGAAGTCGAACATCTGGTTGGAACATTTCCGGTGTATTTTCAGTAATTTTTCGTTATAAAAGTGCCACTTATGACTGTGTTTCTTACAATGATCGCGCTTGGATTGCACCTCTCGGATCTTACTCTTCCAGTAGAGGTCAGCGCGCCGATTCCGGATTTGAATGAACTTCCCATGCATATTAACAGCAGTTACTAAGTTTGTGATGCCCAGGTCGATAGCCTGGTATAAGCTGTTATCGATGTAGGCTGGAGTTACCTCGTCAATGATGATGGCCACAAACCAACGATGTCGCGTATCTTGAAAGAGGTCCACCTGCTTAATTGTTCCTGTAATTGGTGGAAGCCAGGGTAAATCAAATTGGAGTTCTACGTCTGCAGGATGATTGTGTGAAAACCGGATTATCTTCTGCTCGCGGTTCAGCACAAATCCAGATTGGTTGTAGCAGAGGGTTGTGAAGAAATGCTTGCCCTTGAAACGAGGTGGTCGCGCCTGCGTGTCTCCTTGTTTCCAACGTGTAAAGAAGGATTTAAAGTCAGCATCGAGACGCCGCAGGGTCATTTGCAGAACCTTGGAATAAACCCAGACGTACTCAGGATATTGCTTTTTAATAGAGGGCAGGGCGTTCTGCTGTTTCAAGTAGGTAATGTAGGTGCGCTCCTCCTTCGGATGCTCAAAGTTCGTTTCCCAGTTTTGGTTTCTTTCCGCAAGGGCGAAATTATAGAGAAGCCGGCATTTTTCTGATAAATCCCACAAGACCTGCTCTTGTTCAGGAGTAGGCGTGATTCGGATTTTCCGCGTGAGCATCAATAGGTGTTGTCACCTGGTGCATTCACATCTGTGAAGCTTGTGTTTCGCTCTCTATTTTTTGTTTATAGGAGCCAATATAAACTCGTACAGCCGGGAGTTTTTGGTTGGGATTTATATTCGCCGTCACAGCGTCTTGCAGCTTAGTCCGTGAGATGTTGGTGTTTCGAGGATATAGAAAAGGTTGACTTTATGACTAGTAAGTTAAATACAGACTTACTGCTTTGAGTAGTTGCTATGAAAAGACGTAACCGATCCAAGACTGCTGGTTTATTTCTGGTAGGAATTGGACTGGTAATTTTGGGAATGCTCGTTGAATTCATTCTTGGTTCAATTCTCCCCAGTGAAATGATGCATTGGTTGTACGTAAATGGAATATTTCTAATTCTGATCATTCTGTTTTTAGCTAGCGGTCTTCTTTTCCTGAGACGAAGTCTACTCGGTCATTGGCGGTACCTGTATGATAGTATCATTTACATGATTGCTTGTGTAATTTGTTTGGCTTCCGCAGTTCAAACTATCCTTGGACTTCAGGTTGGTCATCCATGGTTGGAGTTGGCAGATACCAATCCAATCCTAATGAATTTACTCTGGATGTTCATTCTCCCACCCCTAAATCCTTTCACAACAGCTGCCCTGGGTTTGTTATTCTCAACGTTGGCTTGGATTAACTATCGATTTGAACCAATCCACGTGTTATTCATCGATGAAGCAAAAGAAAGAGAAGTAAGAGAAGATCGCCAGTATCACTGGTGGGAACTTCTTGGAGGTTTGACCCGGGTTTCTGTGTGGCTTGGATCAATTTTTCTTCTCATTCTTAGTTTTCTTATTCTTGGCAGTCCTCCCTTGAGCCTTACACCGAACATTCCATTGTATGTTCCTCTCACATGGATTCAACTCCTCATAGGTATCATCTCTGTGAGTTTTCTAAACTCCGCCGCGTTTATCGTTAATCAGATGGGAGATGTAGATACAGATCGGCTTCATTCTGAAAAGGCAAATCTACCTATCAGTTCAAGACGAATAAAACGTCAGACTGTAGGGCTACTAGTAGGGGTTTTCACTATTTTGGGAATTGTGCTTGCCAGAGTTGTTGGAGTTTTCTTCTTTGGAGTGATGCTTTTCATTTTCATTTTTGCTGCAATCTATTCATTCCCTCCCATCAGGCTGAAAGGTCGACCAATTTTTGACCTGGCAATTATTGGGCTTGCGTTTGGTACTTGGGCGGTTCTTGCTGCTTGGGCAGTTCTCGCATCCTTGTCCTTCCCTGGAAACGGTCCTGGAGTACCGTTTATACTGCTTCTAGGAGCAGCACTATTCTATGCGGGAACCCATGGAATTCATACCGCTTCGGATTATCAAGCAGACGCCCAAGCGGGAGTGAATACTTCGGCTGTATTTCTTGGACCAAAGCGGGTTTCGAAACTAGGAATTGTGTTAATTGCTTTTGGAATGCTTTTGCTTTATGTTGCTGTTGGCTATTTCACACACTTATTTTGGTATGGGCTCCTCAAATACCGGAGTATCTTTCTGCTCATTTTTTGTGGTCTTCTTTTCTTTGCCCTTCTACAGCAGTTTCGAGTTGGACAACAATCTGAAAATAGACGAGATGAGATTTTTTGGTGGTTGCAAAGAAAGGGGCGTGTGGTTTCTTATCTGTTCTTTCTCATTCTTGTGATCTATTTGTTATTCTATGTCTTTCTCTTCTATCCTGTGTATTATCCGAGCTATCTGTTTCCCTGGGGCTAGTGATTCACGTCGTTTAATGAAGGAGGAGTCCCAAACCTTTTTCCACACTTACCACATTGATGACGGCTGTGAATTTACTGTGTCAGCTCGTGGATTAATTGCCTTTGACTTGGATGGAACCTTGGTTAGGATTTGGAGTGCGTGGAGTTGGATTCATCGGCTCCTTGGGACTCTTGAAGCTGCGAAGCCAAGTGCAGATCGTTACTACGCTGGGGAAATTGATTATACGAAGTGGGCAGAGCTTGATGTTGAGTTGTGGCACGGCATATCGTTGAGTCGTATTGAACAAGCTATCCAAGAGGGATTAGAATTCATCCCAAACGCGGCAAAGCTTGTTAAAACTTTGCAGGGGTATGGATTTACCACGGCGATTATTAGTTCGGGGTTATCAGTATTTGCGGATAAAGCGAAGGAAACACTTGGTATTGACATTAGTCGAGCTAACAAATTGAAAACGAATGAAAAAGGTCAAATCTGTGGTGTTGAAGTTCACGTAGCCTTCGATAACAAAGACCAAGTTCTGAAGGAGATAGCCAAGGATCTGGGAATCCAACTGTCACAGTGTGCTGCCATTGGCGATTCCCGAAATGACATTCCAATGTTTAACATCGTGGGATTTTCAATTGCCTTTAACCCTTCAGCTGCAGAAGTGGCCAACGCAGCATCCACTATTGTTCAGAGTGAAAACGCCTTGGATCTACTTCCGCCGTTAAAGAGTTATTTTCAGCTAGCACTCGAGTAGCGTGTGATTTAGACAAAATAGCTAGACTTTAATGTGAGAATTGTGCGGTAAACAGAACCATCTTTTATGGGTGGGATTCGGCCTCCATTAGAGAGTGTGCGAGTATGAGTCAGCGAACGTTAATTGATGCAAGTATGGGTCGTATTAAGGCGGATGTGGTCATCACCGATGTTCAGCCTATCGATGTGATTTCGAGAGAGATCCTCGAAGGTGGGATTGCCATCAAGGAGAATTCCATATGTCGCATTGGTGATGTGAAAGACCTCATCGGATCCAAGACTAAGGTTATCAAGGGTCGCGGACGGTATGCAGCCCCGGCTTTCATTGAATCACATATTCACGTGGAAAGCACGATGTTGACCCTCACAGAATTTGCTCGCGCCGCAATCCCCCACGGAACTGGTACCGCAATTATTGACCCGCATGAGATGGCAAACGTTTCTGGTATCCGCGGATTGGAAATCTTCATGGAAGAAGCACGCAACCTTCCCCTTCGAATTCTAATGGAAGTCCCCAGCTGCGTACCAGCAGCATCACCTGAATTGGAAACTGCAGGAGCCCGCCTTGATGCGTTTACGATTGATCGCCTTCTTCAAGATCCCATGATAGTTGGCTTGGGCGAGGTTATGAACGTCCCAGCGGTGTTGAATAATGATGAGGATATTCACCTGAAAATCCAATTTGCCCGGAGTCAAGGTAAGGTTGTGGAAGGTCATGCTCCTGAATTAACTGGAAAACGACTTAACGCGTATATTGCTGCAGGAATCATGTCGGACCACGAATGTGAAACAGCAGAAGAAGCGGTTGAGCGACTTCGATTGGGCATGACCATCATGGCTCGTGAGGGATCAATTGCACGAAATATGGTGGACATACTTCTTCCATTATATAAGGAAGGACGGGATTTACGGCATTGTACTATTTGTACAGATGATATGTCTCCAGTTGAGTTAGCTGATGTTGGTCATCTTGACCGTAGTCTTCGCCGGGCAATTGATGCGGGAATTGACCCAATTGTTGCTATTCAATTAGTCACCTCGAATCCAGCACGATTTTTTAATCTGTCGAGGTTAGGAAATCTTGCGCCAGGTAATGTGGGTGATATCGTTCTTCTTGATGACCTTAAGAAAATTGACGTGAGTTTGGTTCTGCATCGTGGTCGCGTTGTGGCGAAGAATGGACGACTCACTGCAAAACTTCCTCGTTTTCAATATCCTCCAGACTTGACCCATACTATTCGTTTTGGTGCTATCCCAACTGTGTTACATTACATGGTATCTGCCAAGGACGGAAAACACAAGGTCCGGGTTATCCATGCACGCGATGGGAGTCTTATTACTAGTTCTGAAACCCACACACTTACAGCCTCGGATGGATACGTTCACCCCGACTTAGACAAGGATATTGCCACCATCGCTGTCACTGAAAGATACATGAAAGGTGGAAATATCGGAGTAGGATTCATTCGTGGTTTTGGCATCAAGGAGGGGGCAATTGCTAGTAGTATAGCTCATGATAGTCACAATATCATTACGGTTGCTACAACACCTGAAGATGCTCTGATGGCGGTTAGTACCGTTTCACAAGGTAATGGAGGAATTGCTGCCGTAAACGGTCGAAAGATATTAGCAACGTTGCCACTGCCCATTGCTGGGATAATTACAGATGAACCAGTGGACAAAGTAGCTCGAAAACTACAAGCGGTACGCAAAGCAGCTAGTGACTTAGGGTGTCAACTCGAGCATCCTTTCCTAACTTTAAGTTTCATGGCTTTGCCCGTTATTCCCGAACTACGCATCACCGATAAAGGGCTGGTTGATGCCGAGGAAATGAAAGTTGTCCCCGTTCTCCTTGATTAACCACCCTTTTGGGGAAGCCATCCAAGAAACTTGAGGTTCAAATTCGAAACCTGCCTGACTGCAAATCCTTTTTAGGCTCAATTCATTAACGACTTATAGAACGGAGGACCCGTTGAAATGTCATTAACTCTAATCCTCGCAAACCTGGCACCCTTATTCCTGGCATTAGGATCCATTGCAGCCTTTGCTTGGTTCCTTGATAACCTGATGGGTCCAGCTTATCGCTCAAGTGGTGGAAGCAAGAAAGAAGAAGAATCGGAAAAACCCGCTGAGCCCAGTATTGATTGGCGACGCGGTGTTGTCCGTCTGATTGGATTAATTGGGATTCCCATGGGTATCCTTTGCTTTGCTTCTTTGGTGTCCATAGTGCTTAACCCTGGATTGACCCCCTATGGTGATCTTTTGACCCTAGCCCTTCTCGCTTGGGTGGGAATTGCCATGTTCCTTACACCAATCAATAAACTCCCTTGGGCTGCGTTAATCGGTGTAGTCGCAGGGATTATTGCTGTCATCGCAACTGCAGCCTTAAGCCCCATAATTCCAGACTTCATCACAGGGCAAATACCACTCAACTATATTCTAATCGCGATTTTTATTATAGTCGGCGTTATCGTGTTTACCCTGTTCAAATGGGCTGAAAACATCATTGACCTTCTCACAACGATATTAGGGTCACGACCTGCCTTGTTGCTTCTAGCCTTCATCGCTATGGCCCAAGCCATTGCTCTCCCAGTGGTATGGCTCGCATTTGGTGGAGGTGGCGGTCTACTCTGGTTCTTCATCCATTAGATTCAAGTAAAGTAAAGTGGAGCCGGAATCGGTAGGAAGAACAAGCGAAGCAGAAGATAACCTGATCCTACCAATAAGAACATAACGAACATAATCATTCCAACACGCAAAAACCGACCATAACTAATGGGACGATTCTCTCTTTTGGCAACCGTCATTGTCATCACATTCGCAACACTAGCAATTGGTGTCAAAGCACCGCCTAATACAGCTCCAGTAATAAGAGCACTCCAAATGCCTCCAGCAGCCGAAGCCCCACTAAACGTAGCCAAATCTCGTGCCACTGGGATTAGCGTTGCCGTGACAGGAATATTATCGATGGCGCCACTAGTAATTCCTGTTATCCACAATATGGTCAACGTTGCAAGTGCAGGATCGCCCCCCGTAATATTTTGGACAACGACACCAATATTGTAGAGTACCCAGAATTCTTCCATGCATCCAACAATCATGAAGAGTCCAATGAAGAAGAAGAGAGCTGTCCAATCGACTTCGCGGAAAATTCGGTTTGATGGAATTCCACTTAGCAATACAAAGAGCATGGCCATGACAAAGGCAACAACCCAAGTTAATCCGATTGAACCAAAGATGATAAACCCGATAATCATTGCAATAAAGAGGATAGCTGTCCGATAGAAGACGTTCCGATCTTCAACCATCGTCCAGGCATCCAGAGCCATTAGATCGGATACACGACTTTTTCGTGGCGTAGTGAAATCTCGCCGAAAAATTCGCATTGAAACGAGAATTGTTGCACCAAGAAGTATGAGACCCAAAGGTAACAGATTCTGTGCAAACCACAGGAAATCATACAACGTGACTCCGGCAACGAGCATCGTTGGAACACTCGCAATTACTGTGGTGATACCCCCAACATTACCACACATGGCAGTAGAAATCAAGTACGCCGTGGGATTTTGTTCAAGCGCATCACATGCAAGTATAATCAAGGGTCCAATGATGAGAACTGTCGTGGCAATAGCTGTTGACATAAGAAACGTAAGAGCACAGAAGATTACCAAGAGATATCGAGGATTTCCTTTGCTAAAGCTGAGGGCTTTTACTGCAATAAATTGGAAGAGCCCTGAGTCTTTGGCAATTTCGGTAATCACCATGAGTGCGAGAATGACGATGATTGTGGGTAGATCAATCCATTCGGTGAAGAAATGTCCAAATACTTCGGCACTGAAGAATGGGTTATCCGCATACCACTGAGCTTGTTCCAATAGTCCTAAGTCTGTATAGGCAGTGGCTTGGTGAAGGTGCCAAGTTGGCCAGATTTGCCACAAGTAGATGATGGCTAAAGAGGCACCAATGAGGGCAGCGACGGTGTGATCAACAACATCGAAGGTGATAAGCAAAATCACAGCGATGAAGAGTAAGATGATTACAACCGCAGGAAATATCATAAATATCGTGGATTGCATGCTTCATCGCCTGTGACCCATTACAAAAATCATTCAAGCAATGACGTTGTTCGAGTCGCTAGATTCCTTTAATGCAACCTTGCACAAAAGCTTTTCACTATTTTGTTCTCAAATTTTGAGACGTGTGGGGATTAAGGTGCAGGAATTGGAAATATCAGGGTTCGGAGGAGAAGATAACCAGTGCTTACAAGAAGAAATACTAGGGTCAGAATTACGCCAGTTCGAAGAAATGTATTCTTGGGGAGGGGTCGTTCCTCTTTTTCTGCTATTGTGACCGCCAAAACATTTGCAGCACTAGCAATTGGCGTAAGGCAGCCCCCAAGGACTGCTCCAACCAATAGTGAAGCCCAAAGATTACCCACAGGAAGGGCAGGAGGTCCTATTGACAGAACCTGGACCACTGGAATGAATGTAAGTGTTACTGGAATATTATCGACGAACCCACTCGTGAGACCAGATATCCAAACCATCAAGAAGGTTGCTAAGAATACATTACCCCCAGTCAGAGCTAATATTCCATGGCCAATAACTTCAAGAACCCTGAATTCTTCCAAGAGACCAACCAGAAAGAAGAGCCCCATGAAGAAGAATATCACAGACCATTCAATTTCTTTGAATATTTCACCTGGTCGGAAACCACTAAGAGTTACAAAGGCTAATGCCCCACCTAACGCTACAAGAAAAGTCAATCCCAATGAGCCTATTGTAATGAATCCCACAATTATCACAATGAGGAGAATTGCGGTTCGATAGAAGACTAAGCGATCCGGTACTAATTCCCATTCATCAATTTCTAGTAGGTCCTCGACTCGAGATTGCCGAGGAACAATGAAAGCCTTTCTGAATAATCGTAAAACAATGAATATGGTGATTGCTAGTAATGTGAGACCAAGGGGCATAATATTGATGACAAACCATTCAAAAGTATACAACGTGGAACCAGCAATGAGCATTGCAGGAACGCTAGCAATAAGAGAAGTAATTCCTCCGACATTAGTTACCAATGCAACAGAAATTAGATAAGGTGCAGGATTGGTTTCTAATGCATCGCAAGCAAGAAAAATTAGAGTGCCCATAATAAGCATAGTAGTAATTTGTGTCAGAATCGTCGTCATCCCAAAACTAAGCAGACAAAAAATGATGAGAAGTTTTCGAGTATCACCACCACTGAATTTGATTGCTTTGAGAACAATGAATTGGAATACACCAGAATCCTTGGAGACCTCAGTTATGACTAGCATTGACAGAATTAAGATCAGTGTCGGGAGATCAACCCATTTATTGAAAAAATATGCAAATACCTCAGTATTGAAGTGTTCAGGTAAGAGCAGGTAAGGGGAGCTTGGATCAGTGGAAATTACCAATATACGCCATGTGGGCCAAATTGATGCTAGATAGAAAATTGCAATTATGCCCCCGATTAAGGCAGCAGCAGTATGATCCATTACATCTAACATAATTAGAAGAATGATGGCAATAAACAGAATGAGGGCAAAAACTGCTGGAAACATCGATTGATAATTTCACTCCATTTAATGGTCTAATTTAAACCATCAATTGTACAATTTATCAAATAAACATTTTCACGTAAAAGGCTAAGAGGCTAAACTATTTCAACTGTTATTAAAGCGTATTTACAAAATTAACTATTTTCTGCACTAATGCTTTGGGTTGTTCAAATTGAATACCGTGATTAGACTCATCAATGATTTGAACGTTGACATGTGATAGTTGTTTTTTATAGAATTTGCCCCATTTCACAGGAAAGGTATCATCCTGCGCTGCAATGATTACTAAAGTGGGGAGTTTGATTTCCTTGACACGTTCTTGAATATTGAAGCTGGCAGCCGCACCCATGGCATACCCATGACTGTTTGCGAGCCGTTGTGTATCGCGTTGGATAAACACGAGAAGGTCCATCATTCCGGGGGTTTCACGGATTTTCTTGGGGTTATAGTAGGCAAATT
>JAEOSA010000158.1 GCA_016840595.1 Candidatus Hermodarchaeota archaeon
CATCTTATCAATTTGATCAAGATATTTTACGACCCCTTCTTCGATGTCATTTGTAAGATTCTCCAGGAAGTAAGACCCCCCGAAGGGATCGATAGTGTTTGCTACCCCACTTTCATGAGCAAGGATTTGTTGAGTGCGTAATGCAATAGTGGCGGCTTTTTCAGTGGGTAAGGCAAGGGCTTCGTCCATGGAATTGGTGTGGAGTGATTGGGTGCCACCCAAGACGGCGGCTAAGGCTTGCATAGTAACGCGTACAATATTATTTGCGGGTTGCTGAGCGGTCAAGCTACAGCCTGCTGTTTGGGTGTGAAATCGTAATAACCAGGATCGGGGGGCCTCGGCATTGAACCGGTCCCGCATAATTCGATACCATAATCGCCGGGCTGCTCGGAATTTTGCAACTTCTTCGAACAAATCATTATGGGCTCCGAAGAAAAATGAGAGGCGGGGTGCAAATTCATCTACGTGTAATCCTGCATCTATTGCTGCTTGGACGTAAGCGATGCCATTGGCAAACGTGAATGCTACCTCTTGGATGGCGGTGCTTCCAGCTTCGCGTATATGATAGCCGCTGATGCTAATAGTATTCCAGCGGGGTAACTCATTTCGGCAATAGGCGATAGTATCGGTAATAAGGCGCATGGATGGTGCTGGGGGATAGATGTAGGTTCCCCTAGCCACATACTCTTTGAGAATGTCGTTTTGGATGGTTCCGCGAAGCACTTTAGGTTCTACACCTTGGCGTTTTGCAATAGTAATGTACATCGCAAGCAGAACAGCAGCAGGGGCGTTAATCGTCATGCTGGTGCTCACTTTGTCTAATGGAATACCTTGAAAGAGTGTAGCCATGTCTTCTACAGAGGGAATGGCAACACCACATTTGCCCACTTCACCGACTGCCATCGGATGATCCGAATCGTACCCAATCTGGGTCGGTAAATCAAAAGCAACGCTCAGACCGGTTTGTCCCTGTTTCAGGAGATATTGATACCGTTCATTCGTTTGTTCAGCAGTTCCGAATCCAGAATACATTCGCATGGTCCAGAGGCGACTCCGGTACATCGTTGGATACACTCCACGTGTATAGGGTGGTTGCCCGGGAAATCCAAGGTCGCGGTCATACTCAATATCCTGAAGCTTTTCTGGCGTGTATAGTCGCTCAACGGGTTCACTGGAGGTGGTAATGAACTTCTCAGCGCGTTCTGGGGTTTTCTCCATGTTTGGATCCAGCATATTAGCTTCCTGGTCACGAGGTTTTTCTGATTTTTTCCTGCCACGCCGATTTTTACCCAATGAAATTCAACTCTGCAGATTACTGTCCAAGGCCTCCACTTAACTTATTTGTCGATAAGCCCCCGTCTTTCAAGGCGGGGATGAATCGTCCAGATACTTATCCGCACCCCTCCCCCAGACTGAAAAACACCGATGACTTTTCTAGCTATAGCATGACCCAGATGCTGCTGACACACAAAATCCGCATAAGCCCCACAGCGATTCAAGCCCAAGTCCTGTGGACCCTCTCCGAAAAATGTCGCCTTCTCTACAACTTCGCCCTCGCTGAACGCCGCCACCAGTGGACAACCAATCGCACGAAACCGAAGACAGAGCACTCCTACATTACCTACATCCAACAACAAAACACCCTCCCCGCCCTCAAGACCCAGCATCCTGAGTATGCCTGGGTCTATTCGAAGGTCCTGCAAATGGTGTTGCGACGCCTCGATGCTGATTACAAGTCTTTCTACGCCCTCTGGCGCCGCGGCGACCTCCAGGCCCGACCTCCCCGCTTCAAGGGCAAGCACTATTTTACCACCCTGTGCTATAATCAATCCGGATTCTTCCTAGACATTAACCACCAGCGGATTCGCTTCGCCCACCGTCATCCCTCGGGTGTTGAGTTGGAGTTTGCGTTACCGTGGTTACCACCTCTGAAGGGTAGGGTCAAGCAGGTGGAACTCTTTCAAGATCGCCGACATCGATGGTTCGTCGCCATCACCTGTGAGGTGGCGGTTCCCCCGTATGTGGACAATAGCCGGTATCAGGCCATTGACGTGGGAGTGATTAATTTGGCCACGGCGGTTAACCAGCAAGGGAAATTTGTTCAAATTCGCAATCGTCGGGCGGACCTGTATTGGAAGAACAAACTGCGGGAGGTGCAATCCCGACGTGATCATTGTCGGAAGCACAGTAAAAAGTGGTACTTCTATCAGCAGAAGTGGCTGAAGATGCGCCGCAAGCTGACCAACCAACTACGCGATTTCCAGCACAAGATGTCCAAGGTCGTGGTGACAAATACCCGGGCTAACACGTTCATTGTTGGTGATCTTGCGGTGAAGGTCATGGCGCGAAAACAACGGGCGTCGGGGCGTCGGCAGCAGGATGCAGCGGCTCGAACGTTGTATCATTCGCTTCAGAACACGGGCTTCTTGGGGCGGTTCGTCCAATTCTTGACCTACAAAGCCAAGAAAGTGGGTAAGAGCGTGATAAGAATTGACGAGGCGCAAACGACCAAGCGGTGTTGTGTTTGTGGCACGGTTCGGAATCGCCAGCTATCGGAGCGGGTTATTCAGTGCAATTGTGGAACCCCCTTGGATCGGGACCAGAATGCGGCGGTCAACCTCATGGTGCGGTTCCTATTGCAGCAACCCCCTGTGAACGGGGAACCATTGCAGGCTTTCTTGCATGGTTTGCATCGACACACAGCCCTCCCCCAGGTTCCCCGGGGAGTGGACTCGATGGAAGCCCCTGCAGTCATGCAGGGGTAGTTCACTGAAAGTGATTCAACAAACTTGTTACATTTCCACGCCACGTCGTGCACCAATTCCTTTCTGATACGGGTGCTTTACCTCCTTGACCTCACTCACCAAATCTGCAATCTCAACAATCTTTGGGTGCGCATATCGTCCCGTAAGAATAATCTCCATATGGGGTGGACGGCTTTTGATCAACGTGATGACTTCTTGTTCAGAAACAAGTCCAAAATCTATCGCAACATTCACTTCATCCAAGATGAGGAAATCAACATTTGTTTTTTTGATGATCTCTTGAGCATGATCCAGAGCAGCTTGAGCTAGTTCAATATCCTTAGGGTCTGGTTTTGTCTTATCGACGAAGTCGGGACGACCAAACTGACGGATAGTAAAATTGGGAATGCGTTTCACGGCTTCCAGTTCACCGTAATTGATTTGACCTTTCATAAACTGGATCATATAGACTTCAAAGCCATGTCCAGCAGCGCGCAGTCCAAGCCCCAACGCAGCTGAAGTTTTTCCTTTTCCATCGCCTGTATAGACTTGGACTAAGCCTTGATGCTTTTCCTTGGTCTTTTTTGAACTCACTCTTTCTCCCTCATTCATCAGACGAATCTTGGAGTAATGCCAAATGTGGCTCTAAGCGCTTGTACGTAGTTTCAGCATCCATAACCAGGGTGCGTGTATCCGCAGAAGTTTCCATGAATCCCAACTCGCGAGGATACCGGGGGACAATATGGAGATGAAGATGTAAGATACTCGCCCCTGCGGCAGATCCAATATTTAGCCCCACATTCACACCCGTTGGGTTGAATGCAGCAATTACAAGGCGTACAGTCTTTGCACCCATCCAAAAGAAAGCATTCAATTCCTCACGGTTCAACTCAGACAGTGTTTCCACATGTCGAATGGGGACAACCAGCACATGTCCCGGGTTAAAAGGGAACATGTTGAGAATGACCATGAAATCATCATCACGGTAGACGACTTTGGTGATGACCTGTGGATCACCCTTAATGATAGCACAAAAGATGCACGGAATTTCTCGTCGTTCTTTGCCTTCTATGTAAGCTAATTTGTGTGGTGCCGCGATGTAATCTCGAAAAGGCAGGGGACTCACTCTCCTGAAATTCTTACAAGCTCTAATGCATTGAAGGATGGAGCCCAATTAATCCTTCCGATTAATCCCATTCAAAGTATGATTTGGACGGCTAGCCTCCGTGGCGATGAACTTCATCTTCGAGACCACGGATCGCAGCTTTCAGTCGGAGTCGTTCTTCAACATACTCATCGCCAGTCACGGCCCCTTTCCGGAATTTCTCATCCAAATCTTTTAGCTCCGCATTCAGTTTTTTGATACGTTGTCGCATCTGGTCAACATAACTCACAGTACGCCCTTCGGCACCAGATTCAAGTTCTGCTGGCGTGTACGCTGCTTTAATCACCCCGTCATCAATCCGAAGAATTCGTTCAGTTGCTGCAGCCACGATGGGGTTGTGTGTAACCAAAATGGTGGTCTTGTTATACTTTTTGTTAATCTGAACAAGAAAATCTACGATGACTTGAGATGTTTCCGAATCCAACTCGCCTGTCGGCTCATCCGCTAAAATAATGGGGGGATCATTGGCTAATGCGGCCGCAATTGCGACTCGTTGTTGTTCTCCACCGCTCAATTCATCGGGTTTATGTTTCCTCCGATCTGTTAATTGAACCGTTTCGAGGAGTTCATCGATTCGGCTTTGCCGATCTCTCTTTGGGACTTGGTTCACAATCATGGGCAGTGCAATATTTTCCGCTGCAGAAAGGGTTGGCACAAGGTTTAACGTTTGAAAGATGTGCCCGACAACCCGACGTCTATACATGACCAACTGTCTTCGATCAAGGAAGGTTACATCGACGTCGCCTACTTTTGCTTCCCCTGCGGTTGACCGGTCGAGTCCTCCCAAGATATTCAGTAACGTCGTTTTGCCTGATCCGGAAGGACCCATCACAGAAATAAGTTCGCCTTCACGAACGCTCATGTTTAGCCCGCGAAGAGCCCGAACTTCTACGTCACCCATCCGGTAAACACGAACTAAATCCTTGACTTCAATATATGCCATTTGTTTTTTTCACCTCAAAACTGAAAGATCATAACGGGCAACCCGTGCCTCAATAAGAATCGGAATAAGCGTAGTAAGCAATAACATACCAGTGATAAGACCTGTCTGGAGCAGAAACATTCCTAAAAATGAGGGTGCCAAGAATTGTGG
>JAEOSA010000019.1 GCA_016840595.1 Candidatus Hermodarchaeota archaeon
GATAGCAGAGGTGTATTCGTGTTCAGCATGAAAGAGTACATGCTTTGCCGAAGGTTTGGGTTTTACAAGGTTGGCAATTTCTTTGAAAAGCACTCCTTCCCATTCATTATCTTTAACAGACCAACCTTCGACACAATGGAAATCACTAGTTTGAGTAGTGATTGGAAGCTTGTGTAGTTCTTCATAAGAAAGGACTAATGGTTTGTTAACTTCACCATCAATTGTGAGCGTCCAGGTTTCAGGGTCAAAAGAGTCAGGCATTCGCTCAGCTGTTCGTACTGGGAATCCGGTAATCCACCGCTGACCAGGAGGAAGGCGTGATTTTTCTGTCACTTAGCTACACCTGAGGAACATCCACTCAATCCCTTAGAAATAGATTTCGAATCTAAAAGGCGATTCCACGTTTTCGACAGCCCCACTTAACGAGTTCCATCCCAAAGACAGCAGGACTGGCAAGAAGAAAAGCTACGAACCAATCGAAGGGAACAAGAGGTACAATTTGGAAATCAATCCCGAAGCTAGCAAGGATTAGGGTGGCCTCAGGGACATACATCAATCCAATCAGCATGAGGAATACTAACCCAATGAGGGCATAGATGAGCCAACTACTTTCATAGCGAATCGAACGCAACATAGACTGATTGATCCTGCGGATACTCAGAATCATTAAGGACTCAGCAAAGAGAAGGACCAGAATAGTCATCACCAGTGCTTTTTCGACAGCTTCAGGGCTGAAGGGTTCTAAATGTGTACTCCCAGGTAGGAGAGCGGCAGTAGAGAAGTAGTAAGCTGTTGCAGCACCAATGAAGATGAGAAATGCGTTGAGGAGAAGATATCCCCCAAGACGTGGCGTGATGATTGATTCAGTGTCACGTGGTTTTTCTTCCATGACATATTTTGCAGATCTGTCAAACACCAGAGCAAGTCCAGGCCAAGTATGGCTTGAGATAGTAAGAAAGATGTGTTGAGCTGGTGTTAGTAGAGGGATGCCTAAGAGAAAAGTGCCGAAGAAGAGTATTGATTCGCCAACGTTAATACAAATGTAGAAGAAGATCATTACTCGAATTTTGTTGAAGAGCCCGCGACCCTGTCGGATGCCTTCAACAATTGAGTTGTAGCTGTCATCGGCAATTATCATATCAGCGGCTTCTTTGGCTACATCAGTGCCTGTAATGCCCATTGCAACACCGACATCACCCATGCTTAATGCAAGGGCATCATTTACACCATCCCCCGTCACAGCCACCGCTCGCTTAGCCGCTTGGTATCTTTGCACAATGACTTGTTTATCTTCAGGATCAACGCGTGCGAAGACACCAATTTGATTGAATTTTCTATCATCAATATTGAGAGCATCCTTACCTTCGACAACAAGATCATCTTTACCGATAATCGCAAGTTGACGTCCAATGGTTTCAGCTGTTGCTGCTGCATCGCCTGTAATCATGACAGTTTTAACGCCCGCATTAGCCACTTCTAAAACCGCTTCGCGAACACCTTCACGGGGTGGATCAACGATACACACGAAACCCACATAGGTTAGGTCTTGCTCAATTGCATCTCGAAGAGCCTGACCACGCCCAGTTGGTAGTTCTTCAAAACGACGAATGGCAATTGAAAGGACCCTGTATCCACCTGCCGCATACTCATTAGCATATCGTTCAATTTCTTTTGCGTCTTTCTTTTTGAGCCGTTCCATAGATCGATCGTCACCGATTTGACTGCTCCTAGAAAGCACGGTATCTGTTGCCCCCTTGACGAATGCAACGTACCCACCTTCTGGATGAGTAAAGACGCGGGTCATTCGTTTTAACCGTGAATCAAAGGGATAATTTTGAACCATCTCATACGAGGCGTGAAGAGCGTCTTCGTTAATCCCACTTTTTTTAAGAAGAACAAGGAGGGCAGCCTCGGTGGGATCTCCGCTTGCTCGCCATTGAAGAGTTTCTGTATCCAAGTCAGTTTCTTCCAAAACTTGGGCATCGTTATTTAGTGCTCCGACACGGACAAGTAAGGCGAGTTGATCGTAGTCTTCGATATCCACCGTGGTTTCCTGTTTCGAATCCTCTTTAGATCGAGGATTTTGAGTAATTCGAATTTCACCCCGCGGATTGTAGCCTTCACCCGTGACTTGGAAGAGACGAGACCCGTCCCAAATAAGACTCACCATCATCTCACTACGCGTTAGCGTGCCTGTTTTATCGGTACAAATAACACTGACACGTCCAAGACTTTCGACAGCTGAAAGATCGCTGACAATGACACCAACACCTGCCATAGCTAAAACGCCTGTGAGCAGGATGATTGTGGTGAGAAGTGGTATGTTGATGGGCATGACAGTCATAGCGTTGATTATGGCTTCAACCGCGAGTTGAGGTAGAGTTAGTATCTGTCCATCCACTGGACGGGGAAACAGTATGAAGGAAGCAAAACCTAGTATGGCGAGGAAAATGGCTGTGCCTCCAAGGTAGAGTGCGAGACGGTTCACCTTACGTCGGAGCGGGATGTCACCCGTATTGAGGGTTTCCAAACCCTGACTGATATCACCAATTTCGGTATTTTCCCCGGTTCCAGTTACCAGATACTGTCCAGAGCCCGTCGCTACATAGGTTCCACAATAGACCATATTATTGCGTGAATGTAATGGAATATCTGGATCAAGAGGAGCTTTGGCATCAGTCTTTTCAACAGGTGTACTTTCACCAGTAAGGGAAGCTTCAACAACAGTGAGCTGATGAGCCTCTAAAAGCCGACCATCAGCGGGAATTCGGTCTCCCTGAGCAAGAACAATGATATCTCCGGGAACCACTTGGTCTGCAGGAATTTCCCTTTTAATTCCCTCCCGGATGACCATCGTAGTATCCGCTGTAAGAGATTGAAGTGCTTCTAACTTCTTTTGGGCGCGGTATTGTTGAACGATGGCTAAGATGGCGTTAAATGCAATGATAACAATCCAAACGATGATGTTCGCAGTGCCTCCGGTGTCGAAGAAAAACACTATAACGACTAAAATTCCAATAACAATGAGGTAAATCAGAATTAGACCGTTTAGAATAGGCGCCAGATAAACCTGCCAAAAGGACCCACGAATTCGAGGAAGAGTATTAGGTCCATATTTGTCCAACCTTTGAATGGCTTCACCACTCATTAACCCATGAGTAGCATCGGTTTCAAGATTCCTCTCAATTGTTGCTACGTTCTGAGCATGGGGATAAGGAGTAACCATTTCTGAAGATTGAGTCTCTCCGCTGGATGACATCCGGCTTAACCTAGAAGGGTTTGTGTTGACTTTGCTTAAAAGTGAATTGCGACGCTAGTTGCCCTCAGCAGGACGATTATGTTCCCGCATAATATTAGCCATTTCTCGTAATCGTTTATCAACCAGACCAAATATTGTGTCTTCAGGGAATGACCCATCTGTCCGTCGTTTGCCAGCGCGAACGCCCGTTAGCAATTCTATTCCTTCTTCAATTGTTTCAACGGAATAGATATGGAATTTCTCAGCCTCCACCGCTTCAATCACTTCATCTTTGAGCATTAGGTTCTGCACATTAGATTTCGGCACCAGCACACCTTGTTCACCGGTTAGTCCCATTTCTTTGCAAACGGCAAAGTACCCCTCAATTTTCTGGTTCACCCCGCCAATTGCTTGTACATTTCCGTGTTGATTGACAGAACCCGTGACAGCAAATCGTTGTTGGATTGGAACGCCGGATAAGACGGATAGCATGGCGTACAATTCAGTGCTACTCGCACTATCACCATCAACCCCACCGTAACTCTGCTCAAACGTGATGCGTGCAGACAAACTCAATGGCTTGTCTTGTCCAAAGGTTTCATGTAAGTAACCAGTGAGAATTTGAACACCTTTGATTTGGATAGGCCCACTAAGTTGGGCTTCCCGTTCTATGTCAATTACTTGACCACGACCGGGGGCAACCGTGGCGGTGATGCGTGATGGTTGACCAAAGGTAAAATCACCAAGGGAGAGGACGGATAGTCCGTTAATTTGCCCGACGGTCTCACCTTTGGTATCGATGAGGACGACCCCCTTCTTGATTAATTCCCGGACTTTTTCTGCATACAGGCTGGATCGAAAGTAGCGCTCATCGATGGTTTTCTTAATATGGGATAACCCGACTGCCTTCTTTCGCTGCTTTTTCGCGTAAAAGTTTGCTTCGCGGATAATGTCAGAAACCACATCGAATCGCGTGGAGAGTTTATTTTGGTCAGCAGCAAGACGAGAGCTGAAATCAACGACTTCTGCAATCGCTTCAGCGGTTAAAGGAAGAAGATTCTCTTTCTCTGTAAGAGTGCAAACGAAATCGCCGTAAATCGAGACCGCACTTTCATTACGATCCATAGAGGTATCGAAATCAGCTTTCACTTTGAAGAGCTCCCGAAAATCGGGATCCAACTGGTACAGTTGCTGGTACCAGAGAGGTTCACCGATAAGGATTACCTTCACCTTCAAAGGAATCGGATCAGGATGCAACGTTTTCACAGACAAGAAGCCCATGGCCGCTGCAGGTTCCTCGATGACAATCTGATCATTTTGAAGCGCCCGTTTCAGAGCCTGATAAGAGAGAGGAGCAATCAGCATCTCACGTACAGGAATAACGAGGAATCCACCATTAGCTAAGTGTATAGCTCCTGCACGAATCATGGTTGTATCAGTAACTAAGGCCCCAAACCGGGGTTCTTTTTCAATCCGTCCAAAAAGCCGATCATACGCAGCATTGGTGACAGTGATAATAGGTGCACCCTCGGTTTCCGAATTGTCCACAATCAAGTTGACCTTATATCGCTTCGCAAAGTCTTCAGGTGAAGGTACACGGGCAGCCAGCAACGGAGGGAGTCCTTCGGGTTGCCGACCAATGAACTGATTCATGTTTTCAATGAGATCAGCTGCAAGTTCATGTATCCATTCAACGGCTTTTTCATTTCCTGCAAAGTCCTCTTCAATCTCAGAAATTAAAGGTTCAAGTGTGAACTGGACTGCATTTTCTTCCATTTGTTTTAGTTGATCACGTAGTTCCCTCTCAAGATTCCTTAGCTTTCGAAATGTTGCACGTAATTCTGTTTCGAGTGCATCCCTGCGTGTTTCAATTTCTTTTCGCACAGCGGGTTTCAGTTTAGGAATCTGGTCAGGGGTAATAGGCTTCCCTTGGATAACTGGTACCATTAACAAACCAGTCTGGGTTCCTTGAAGGACAAAGCCTGCTTCTTGCGCTTTACCCCGCATTTCCTCCGTAAGCTTGTCCCGTTGTGCCTCAAAGGACCGACTTAGCTCTTCCCGTTGTTGCGCGTACTCCTCGCTTTCCAACATCCGCTGGATGGATGTTCGGGCAACCTCAACAAACTGATCAATTTTTGTGACAAAGAGTTTCCCCTTTCCAGCTGGAAATTCAAGAGCCTTCGGCTTGAATTGATTGGCAAAGTTTGTCACATAACACCAATCAGTGGGCACCTCCTTAATGGTCGCGGCAAGTTCCTCGAGGTATCGATTAGTCGCAGTATGACGCCCTGTTCCCGGTGAACCAGCTACATAAATGTTGAATCCCTTATCCGGGATTTCTAACCCAAACTTCAAGGCGTTCAATGCTCGAGGTTGTCCTACTACACCTTCGAGGGGTGATAATTCGTCACTCGTTTCACAAGAAAATTCTTTCTTTTCACATCGGGCGCGAAGTAGTTTCGGAGTTAATTTCGACATCTGAAATCCTCCCCATAATTTGAAAAATCATTGGATATGCTCCTATTTAAGACCGTTGAGGATTTCCTAACACGTCCTCCGCAATGAGGAGATTAGAAATCCGGTTTTCAGAAAATACCGTTTTTAGATTTTTGAGAGAAAAATGTTCTGAACTCAGATTCCGAACTATCGCATTCGGAAAAAACTAGTTACCACACGTTACAGACCCTCTTTCCGAACTTGCCGCATAACGAGAGATTATACATAATTGAATTTAACAAACCAGGAATAGTAGAAGTTACTGTGGGAGAGCCACCGATTTTGCTGACTTCAAGATGCCAACAAAGGGTGCGATTGTGCACCTATGCCATTCTTATTGTACTTCTTATCCTCGGAGTTTCCAATCACGGTTTTGTTATGAACATCAGTGGAAAAACCCAAATTCTTCATCCCATTGGACAATTGGAGGAGGTGCGTGGACTCACTCTATCAGAACCTCTTAGTCTCCAATACAGCGACGTTCAGCAAACATCTCGCACTGAGAAATTCGATGCTGAGGGGTTCCAACGAACCTTTTGGATTCAGAATTTCACTGATTTCACACACTATATCGTATCCGCAACCTTACTGGCTTTAGGCGAATTCTCAGCGGTGTTCATCACCAACACGTGCATAACAATAGTTGGAGAATCAACTGCAATCGAATATGCAGAAAACATTCGAGAAGAATTTGACACCACCATATTTCCACGAATCACAGATTTGGCAGGTCACCCTAATGGAACCCTTGGTGACATCGATGGTGATCAACGCATTGTGATTTTAGTATCTCAGAATCTTGTCAGTTATTATTCGCAGGCTAATGAGCTTCCTAATAGTCCGTCTAATCCGTATTCGAATGAGTGCGAAATGTTTTACATCTATTATTGGACTTGGTTGCTCCCTACCCTAGCCCATGAGTTCCATCATTTGATTTGGTTTAACTCTGAAATGGATGAACAGCAATTCGCCCTCGAGGGTCTAGCAACGTATGCTCAGTATTATGCTGGATACCTTGATCCTTACAATAATCTCGATTTACGTGTCCCTGCTTTTCTCGCCCACCCTGAGGACTCGCTACTCTATTGGAACGGGTTCAATGAGGCAGGATTGTCAAGCTCTATTGACTACGGTGGCGCCTATTTGTTCGCTTTCTATATCGCCGAACAATATGGTGTTGACATTCTTCGGAACTTAATCTCCGAACCCACCGATGGTCCAGAGGGTATTGAGGCTACACTCCAGGCGGCTGGATACGCGCTCAATTTCAATGACCTCTATTTAGATTGGATTACAGCTGTTACATTAGATGAACTCGGGTTTAACAACAACCGCTACGGTTTTGAAGATCTTGACGCCCGAATCAGCAATTACACTTCTGTCAACCTCCCTCACCATCAGCAATCCCTCTCACTCCGATACTATGGCATCCACGTTCACAAAATCGCCTTCCCATCAAACAATTTTTCCATTCAAATTCACAAGATCTCCAACACTACAATTGGCCTATCAATTGCCTATCATGATATACACGGATGGCAAGTTCACAAACACATCCTCACCGACGAACAAACCAGCTTCACAGACAACATTGTTGGTTCAGAAATAGATGAAGCACACATCATCACCAGTTACCTCTCAAACTCAACACCACCAGGACACCGAGAATACGGACTCGGACCCTCAACTACCATTCAATTGACTCTCACAACTATCAGTCCCACACCTCGTAGCCCATTTGACATCCGTGGGATTTTTGTAATCATCGTTACAATCGCCATAGCCATCGCCATCGCAGTGGTGATAATAATTAGAAAACAACATCACCTCGATTAGAAGAGAACTTGGAACTCGCCGCACAAAAGAATTAGGACTTGAAAATGCTGAAGACAAACAGAAAGCAAAACAATACAAGTAACACAGCGAGTTAACGCCGTTAAAGATTGATAAAACCAAAATCTCTTAAGGAAGAATAGGACATGAATTGACTACTCTGAAAATTTTCAGGTTGTTGACTCATCATGGCAAAACCACCTACAACTCTGACCATCCCCATTGGCCCCCAACACCCTGCGCTCAAAGAGCCGGAAAACTTCAGCATTACTCTTGATGGTGAAATCGTCGTCGACGTCGAAGCCCGGATTGGTTACGTTCACCGCGGTATCGAGAAGGCCTTTGAGAGTCGAAGTTATAGCCAAAACGTATACCTGGCTGAACGCATATGCGGCATCTGCTCCCAATCCCACACCACATGCTATGTACAAGCTGTGGAAGAGATTCTGGATTTGGATGTGCCACCCCGTGGCTTATACATCCGAGGTATCATGAATGAACTAAACCGGATTCACAGTCACATCCTCTGGCTAGGTGTGGCAGGTCACGAAATTGGTTGGGATACGCTATTCCATTATTCATGGCGGGACCGCGAACTTTGCATGGATATTATCGAAGAAATTTGTGGGAATCGAGTCAACTACGCCAACAATGTCATTGGAGGCGTACGCCAAGATGTGGAAAAAAGCCAAGTTCCAAGTATGGTACAACGCTTAGAGAAAATCCGCGAACGCATGGAACACTACCTGGCCCTGATTCTAAAAGACCAAGCCATTCTCGCCCGAGCACTCGGTGTCGGTATCCTCGAAACGGAAATTGGAAGAGCCTTATGTACCACTGGTCCCACCGCCCGAGCCTCCGACATCAAATGGGACGTCCGAGAAACGCAGCCTCGCACACCCTATAAAGAAAGTTTCAATAAGCACTGGGAGGTCCGCACCTCTGACCTCTGCGACGTAGCAGGCCGCGTTGTTGTACGCATTCTCGAAGTTGTCGACGCTTGCAACTGTTGCATCGACTGGCTCAAACACCTCCCCGCCGGCGACATCGCCATCCGAGCTCCCCGCCGCGTCCCACCCGGCAAAGCCCTAAGCACCTTCGAAGCCCCCCGCGGCGAAGTCCTCCACTATGTCGTCAGCAACGGCACCGACAAACCCGAACGTCACAAAGCCCGCGCCCCCACCCTCGGCAACATCCCAGGCGTCATCGAAATCCTCAAAGGCGGACGCATAGCCGACATACCTATTTCGTTAGCTAGCATCGATCCCTGTTTTAGTTGTACGGATCGAGTTATCCTTGTAGATGATAAGGGTAGGGAGGAAGTGCGTCCCTGGGAGTGGTTCCAAGCGAAGAGTCGTGAGGAACGTGAGCAGGCTAAGGCGTGGCGTCGTTAATCACCTTAAAATTTGGCACCTTAATACTACGGTTCTTTAGTCAGTTTTAGATGGGACTGTAGCCATTTCTTTACTGACTCGAATTTGGGATTAGAAGCGGGGGGTGCGAGTTGCGCCCATTGGAAGGTGTCGAGTTCTCGTTTGGTGTAGGCTTCCCAGATGGCGGAGACGCGTCCTGATGTGTGGAGTTTGAGTTCTTTGAATATGGATGTCATTTGGATTCCTAGGCTTTGAGCGATCTGTATTTCATCCTGGAGGAGTTGGCATGGGTTGTCTTTGATTATTGATTGTAGTTGTTTTGCGATTCTTTGATCATTAGGTTTTTTTGCATTTTTTGAAATTTTTCTGAGCTGTCCTTTTGTTAGTGTTGTGACTTGGCGTGGTTTGTCATCCCGTATTGTGTGTGTGCGCTGGGTTCCGTATTGTTGGATGAGGTTCTTGTGTTGGGGGGTAAGTTTTGGTTGGAAGTCGTACATTTGGTTTTTATCTCCAGCATCAAGAATTTGGGCTCGTTTGATGCCGAATTTTTGTATTCCTGCTCGGTTGACGAAGAATCCATCTTCAGGAATGACTTCAGTAAGATATGCCTGCTTGGTTTCTTTTGTTCCAGAGCGAATAGCTAGTGGGAGACGATATTCAGGATGAAGGTGTTTGTCCCCTACTGGCACACCCCAATATTCTAGAAGGCGTCCGACAGGAGCAGTTATTGTTAGGCGATTACGATGCCCTTCTCGTATGTCGAGTTGATATGTGCAATCTCCAAGTTGTTTGAATAGTTTTTGAACGTATGTCATGCGAGTTGGGTCATTCTCATGGTAGGTTAGAATATGACGCTGTGTGATGTGACAATCGCTAAGTCCGATCGCAAGAAGGCGTGCGCGTAAGACGTTGAGTTCTTTGCCTTCTGGAAATCGTGGGTTTTGGATGCCGCCACCCTTTTTAAAATTCGCGATGCGTCCGATTTGGGTGATGTGGGGTTTAATGGTGGAGAAGGGTTGGTTGTGTCTATGACGAGGTGGAAGGTGTCACCGTAAAGATATCGACTATGTTTGGGAGACCAGAGTTCGTAGGGTGCAGCGCGGGGTTTGTATATGCGTTCGCGTGTATGTTTAGTAAGTTGGTCAAGGAGTTGTCCGAGTTGTTGTCTGTTGACGTTGAGGTGACGTTGGGCAGAAGTAATTAGATTCTCTTTGGTTTCAGGTTTGAGGTAGAGGAGTTCGCCTTTGTAGGCGTTGGGCCAATAGTCGGGGTTGGTGGTTTTACGCCAGAGGTAGAGAGTGTCCTGGTCGATGGCGATGCGGATTTCTTCTTGGATTTGGGTGAGGTTGAGGCGTTGGTTGAGGATAAATTCTAGGTCTGAACGATGTTCGGTGATGGTGTTGGCGATGGTGCGGAGATCTTGGGGTCCGATGCGGTGGTAGGGTTTGAGTTCGGCGATGGTGAGACGTTGGGTTGAGCCGTGGCAGCAGAGAGTTTCGATGGTCGTGGCAAGGCGTTCTGGTGTTTGTTGTTCAGGGTGGTCAAGAAGGGGTTTGAGTGTGATGTAGACGAAGGAGGGGTCGAGGATGTGATCTTTAGCTTCGTGGGGGAGTTGGGTTTCCCAGTGTTGACGGGCGGCTTCATGAATACCGAGTGTGCGTTCGAGGTGCGGGGTTTTTTCGCTGAGTTCCCAGTCGCGGATGCGTCCCCAGGGGATACCTGTGATATGTTCGAGGTCTTTGTAGGTGTAGTCGGTTAGAGTGTCGTGTTCTCGGGCTGCGTTGAGTGTGCGGTGCCAGAGAGTATAAACGTAGGCTTGGTTGAAGGTGTCGCGTTCTTCGAGGTAGGGGTGGCGGTGGAGGTCGTGTTCGAGGGATTCCCAGGCGGGTTTGCCGTAGGTGTCGAGAAGTTCTGCGGCTTTGGGGGTTTGGGCGAGGGCATGGCGGAGGGTGTCCCAGTCTTTGATTGGTTTTGTTTTGTTGATTTCGGGTTCGTTGGGTTCGGATTCGTTGGTGTCGGGGATAGGTGGGATTTGGGTAGTGTCTTGGTTGAGGTCGTCGGTGGGCATGGCTGGATCTATAGGTGTGTTCTCATTGGGGGCTTTATGCTCCTCAATTGTGGGGAGTTGTTCGTTTGGTGGGGATTCTGGTTGGCAGTGGCTGATTTTGGATGCTTTGAGAATTAACCGAGTTTCGGCTTGTGTACTAGCTAGAGCGTTTCATAGGCGTGACGAGTAAGGAACACCGAGAATAGGGTATAACAGCCAAGAAGGACTTCAGCGATTCCAAGGGTAGGATAAGGAATCGCCGTAAGAGGCGCCTGATAGACCCAAGAGATTCGAGGGAGTTGGAGGCCAATGATGATGCGAAAGAGGCCCAACATGACCCATGCTCCAAGGTACTCGGAGCCGGCTCTCTTTATTGTTAGAAGAGCACAGACGATTGCAACGCATTCTAAAGGGATGACAACGAGGGGCACCGCAAGCTCCAAGCGAATATCCCCCGTTTGGCTTATAACCCATAGAAGGAGCGTGAAGATGATAAGGGTGACAGCAGCACCTACTTGACTCCAAAGATAAGCCTTCAGACCGGATGACCGGGTGTTTATAGAGCCTTCACCTTCCAACGGGCAGTTCCTCTCCTTTTTGCAGCTTTTTTCGCCGTTTCAGGATAACGGCAACAGCACCGATTAGTGCCATGAGAATCGCAGGCCATGGAAATCCAGGAATTGGTATGGGTTCTTCGCTCCAAGCTACGGTGACTTGGCCAAATTCAGCGGTGGTCGTGGCTCGTTCGAGTACAATTCTCGTCAATGTCTCGATAGTGAGAGTGAGATTATAGTCTCCAGGACTGGTTTTTGACACAATTGCTGTGGGTGCCCATCCATAGGTTGGATTGGTTCGGTTGAATTGGTAGGTTATGTTGGTGTTCCCTGAAATTTGGTGAATATCGGATCTGGCACCGTAACTTCCGGACCAGTCTCCTTCACAGTACACGCAAATCATTACACTTTCCGTCGTTTCTCCAGTCACTCGGTGGGGGAATGCCAACAAGCTACTAATAATTGCCACAACTAGAATGAGAAAACTAACCCTTCGGTTCAGCAACCCATTCACCTCAAGGTCCACCTAGCTCTACTTCACATAGCTCCAGTAGTACTAATCGTGGTCTTTTTAAAATCTTATGAAGGCCTTGGAGGTCATGAGAAGGCTTTGGCCCATATGGCTTTGACTTCGTCGGTAGTGATTTTTCTGACTCTTTTGGTTTTGGTTTCAATGACTGCAATATTGATTTCTTCGGGTTTTGTCGCGAAGGAGTACTTTGATGGTGAGGGCAAGGGCAGTGTTGAAGGTTTTATTAGGTGTGTATCCGTCTTCTAGGATGGAGTTTGTTTCGTCGCGGTGGGTGCCTTCGCTCCAGGTGAGGATTCTCGGTATGTGCCGCTGGGATCGAGTACGTAGAGGTGGGGACCTGTTTCGTCGATGCCTCCGATGAGGGCGAGGAGTCCGAGGGGTCTGATGTCTTTTTTGGTGGTGTAGGAGTGGATGAAGAGGGCGAGGCGGTTGGTGAGTTCTTCGATGGGGATAGGGTTTCCGGTTTTGGTTTTCACTGTTTTGATTTGGTAGTTAAATTGCGGGTAGCCCAAGCCTATGAAGATCCACCCTATTGGGACGATAATTAAGAAGCGATTGGAATATCCGAAGAATTCGATGCCTGTGCTCCATCCCATCACCATATGCAAAAAATATTGCATAGGCAAGACAAACAGCATCATAGCCCCAACGAAAATCAGGTGGTCAGCCCGCATCACGGGGGTGGGTGGATTTGCTAAATTATTTTTGATATTCACCTCAAACTCCCTCGATTAAAGCTAATCGTTGGTGTTCTAAATATCTTGTGAAATTGGCGAAAATTGTGCCAGCAGGAGAAAAGCGGATGTGCCAGTTGAGTCAAAGAACAAGCACATCAGTATACGAAAATCAAGAGAGCCTTAAAGCCCCAAGAAGGTTAAATATCAAATAGTCCTTTCATCCACTGAAGGAGGGTGTAAGGAGTCTTGGATGGTGCAAAGGACTGGGTGTTCATTGCTGTTGTTCTTGTGATTCTAGGGTATATTCTGCCCATGCTCTATATCACACTGTTACCAACTGTGAGCATTCATTGGATAGATTCACTGCTCTTCACTCTTTTAGGAACTCCTAGCATCGGATCTGTCAGCTTTGTTTGGTGGCTGCTACCTTTACCTCTCATTTTTGCCATTATTAGCTGGGCTGGCTTCTCCTATCGGCCCCGCCTTGCGTTTCTCAGAATCGGTTTTTATCCAACAAGTCTTCTCGTCATTCTCCTTCTCATATTCTTAGTCTATATAGCAACATTTCGAATAATCATACTTCCCATTAACGGAATCGCCTTCACCTGTGCAGCCCTGGCAGCACATCAAGCCAGAAAAAGACTCTCCAAAAATAATTTGGATTGAGGGTACCGTTACCAAATCACGGATTGCTTATTATTAGTGCTAGTTTTTGCAAAAAGCAATTATTGATTTGTGGCAGTAAATGAATTGGTTGAAATGAAGAATGCTAGAGAAGTAACCGACGAAGAATGGAAGAAGAAACTTTCAAAAGAAGAGTATCGTGTGTTACGCAAGAAGGGAACCGAACGCCCTTTCACGGGAAAATATTGGAAGCATAAAGAGAAGGGCACGTACAAGTGTGCTGGGTGTGGTGTCGAACTCTTTTCATCTGATACCAAATTCGATTCTGGGTGTGGTTGGCCGAGTTTTTATGCGGCTCTGGATAAAGACAAAATTGAGGAGAAGCTGGATCTTTCGCATGGTATGCGTCGAATAGAAGTTGTGTGCAAGAATTGTGGGGGGCATCTTGGGCATGTGTTTGATGATGGACCTCGAGATCAGACGGGGTTACGCTACTGTATTAATTCCGTCTCACTCAATTTTGTAAAAAGGCCGTAATGTATTGTATTCATAATACTAATTTGAAATTCCGCCAATGTACTCTGTATGTCTAAAAACTACAAGTATGGTTTTATCAATAAACAGGGTCAAATTGCAATTCAAGCTCGATTTGATGATGCCAAGGAGTTTCATAATGGACTGGCGGCTGTGAAGCTTGGTGAGAAGTGGGGGTATATTGATAAAACCGGACAGTTTGATACTGAAAGAGTATTTGATTGGGTACCTGAGAAACTAGATGAAGATCTTAATCGCGTGCAGATAGGAAAGAAATGGGGATTTGTTAACAAATCAGGGAAGGTAGTTATCCAACCCCAATTTGATAAAGCGTTTCCATTCAGTGAAGGATTAGCAGCTGTATATTTTGATGAAGGATGGGGGTATATCAACACTGCAGGTAAGTTCCATATTTGGGGCTTTGATGCGCCAAAATTCCCTGCTGGAACTGGGATGGAATTCAGGAAGTTTCGAGTGGAGGGGTTAGGTAGGTTTTCTGAAGGATGGGCGACCATTGAAGCATGGATGCAAGTAGTTCGAGAGAACAAAGTCTTGTATTCAGGTCAATTTATGGGGTACATCGACAAGAGAGGTGATTACGTTTTCCCTCCATTGTACAAAGGAGCTTTGCCCATTCACAAGGGTTTGATTGTAGTAAAAACAGCTAGAGAAGATCAAAAGGAAAGATTTTGCGTTTTTGATAGAAAGGTTCTATCCAAGAGTTCAAGTCAAATGCCATATCGAATTCCACCAATTTTTGAAAAGGTCGATAGGCCTGTGGAAGGCTTTCACCGAGTAACCGTTACCAAAAAAGAATTAACTATTGACTTTGACCTTGAAAACAGGGTGAGAGTTAATCTTGAAAACAATGCGTTCCATAAAAGTATTAGCTCATCGGATATTTGCTTTGCAATATATCTATCCGCAATAGGTAGATTTCGGAATCCAACGAAATTCCCTTATGTTAGTGTTCCTTATGACCATAAACCACTTTACAACTTTATTGATGATTCAGGGAATCTAGTCTCACATTTATGGTTCGAGAGTGCATTTGAGTTCTCAGAAGGATTAGCTGTTGTGAAAGCTAATGGTAAATGGGGAGCTATAGATAAAACGGGAGATTTTGTAATTAAACCACAACATGAATTTCTATCTAGTTTTCATCAGAATCGAGCCGCTTTCTTAAAAGATGGCAAACAGGGTCTTATTGATAAATCTGGCGTGGTTGTTGTCCCTCCAACATATCTGAACGTCGACAGTTTCAGTGATGGACTTGCAACTGTAGCTTTGGGGAATGGCTTGTATGGTTACATTGATGTATTTGGAAAAATGGTGATACAACCTGAAGTTCGTCACAAATTCTATCCTTTTCAAGATGGTATGGCAAAATTCATTGAGTAAGAATATTAATTCAATTAGTCTTCCTCAGGAAAGTGAATATTATACGTATGGGCTTCGTGTGTGGTTAGTGTTTTGAAAAAAACATGTTATTTGTAGGCAATTCCTATGAAGTCGTCCATTAGTCGGAAGTAGCGTCGTTCGCCGAGGGCTTTTTTGACACATTGTTTACAGACAAGTTTGTCCTTGGAGAAGAGGGGGCGTTCAATCTTGGTGTTTATGTAATCGGTTTGATATAGGGTTCTTCGTCTTTTCCCACAGCGATGACAAATTCTTCCTTTCGACAAGGGAATTTTCCTCAAGTATTCTTAGAAACTCACAGGCAAAAAGGTTCTCTTATGAAATCTGGAAGGAAAAATCGAGAAGGGCAAGGTTAGAAGTTAGTTATGATTTTCGAAAAAATTGTGGGAGTAGAAGGCTTTTTTAGCAGAAGCGAATCATAATGGTGACCCACTGGAGTGTGCCAAAACGTGGTGCTGGAAACAATCGTTACTATTGTTATGATAATAATATTCCCTGGGTTCCTTTTCTTAATGGGCTATGCATTTTACCTTGAATGGGTTGATCGAAAATTCTATGCTGATCAACAACATCGCATCGGACCGACCCATACGGGTTGGCGGGGTATTTTGCAGCCCTTTGCGGACTTTGTTAAACTTATGGCCAAGGAGGATGTAACCCCTGCGGCTGCTGATAAGGTTGCGTTCTCTTTGACACCGATCCTAGCCTTGGCAATTCCACTTACTGTGCTCATGCTTGTGCCCATTTCTGGCTTTACGGGCATCATGTTCTTTGAAGGTGATCTCCTAGTGATCGGTTTCTTCAGCACAATGTTCACGTTGATGCTGTTCATGGCAGGATGGGCTTCATCGAATCGCTTTGGTTATACGGGGGCTGTCCGAGGCATCATTCAGATGCTCGCTTTCGAAATTCCTTTGCTCCTTGCCATCTTCGTCGGCGGTATGGTCGCTGGAAGCCTAAGCCTTACAGGCGTTGTCTGGTACCAAGCGAACCTGGGCCTACCCCTCATTCTGAACCCTGCATTCTTCGCCCTGTTCATCATCTTTCTTTTTGCCGCTCAGGCAGAAGCAGAGCGTATCCCCTTTGACGCTCCCATCGCTGAAACCGAAATTGTGGGCGGTTGGGAAACTGAATTTTCTGGAAAGAAACTGGCTTTCTTCCGGCTCTCCAACGATTTTGAAGTCCTGCTTGCTGCAGCTCTGGGAGCGGCAATCTTTCTCGCCGGACCTCTCGGACCTGAAATTTTCTTTGTCTTTCTGAATAACCCATGGGCACATGTAACTATCGCTTCTGGAGAATACTGGGCGTTCATCTCAGCTTCACCAATCTTTAGTTTCCTAACAATCCCTGCTCTAGCAGCCATCTACTACACCTTCTGGTTTATCTTGAAAACCACGTTTATTGTACTCCTCCTCTCGAACATCAAAGCCCTCTTTGCACGCTATCGCATTGACCAAATTGCACACATCAGCTGGACCTGGGTCATCCCCATCAGCTTACT
>JAEOSA010000159.1 GCA_016840595.1 Candidatus Hermodarchaeota archaeon
ATCTCTTTGGCCATACGCCTGCCAATTAAGCGGGCAAGACGGGTGGTCCCACCCCAACCAGGGGTAATTCCGACATCTACTTCTGGCATCCCCCACCGGGCTCGTTCTGTGGCAATGACAAAATCGCATGCCATGGTAATCTCAAGACCACCCCCTACCGCGTAGCCGTCCACTGCGGCTATGGTTATTTTATCCAGCTCTTCGAGCTGGTTAGCCATGTTCTGGTAGTGGCGAGCACGGCGCATTATACTGTTGGCGTCGCCCCACATCGGCATTTCTGTAATGTCATCGCCAACGCAAAAGTTTTCTCCAGCACCTTTAATCACGAGAAAATTGACGACAGTAGATTCACGCACCATTTCAACGGCAGCAACAAGCTCATCTGAAAGCTTCATGCTCAAGGCATTAAGGACTTCTGGTTGGTTCAGTGTGACAAATGCCACTCAGTCCTTCTCCTCGTATAGCAATTGCTCGAATTTCATGGATTCCTCCCTTCAAGAATGGGATTGAAGGTAGCAATTTGGAGTTTATGCCAGCCTATTGGCCTACCCCGGATTATTGTACCACTTCTGAAGTTGTGGTTGCTGGCAGGTATGGTAATACTTTACTATTGATTTGTGAGCATTCCTTTTTCACTGCCAGTGCCTCCACAACCACCAGATTCAAATGAAAAAGTTTCACCCGGTTCAGTTGCCGCCGTGCTGGTGGAGTGGATACAACACACCCCATCATTTTCCGTTCAGCTTGGAGCTTAGCGATGTTTGGTGATGGTTGAGGTGCTCCCTCCTGTCACGGGAAGTATCGCGGCCCTGACCCCCTTTGAGGTCTAGCGCTGAAGCATGACAGTTAGGTCGTTTTTCCCTTCGTTGGAACAACCTTCCGTTCCAGCGAGTCTCTTCTCCTATGCGACTTCAGTTCTACTACCGACTAGGACGCGAAAGCTTGACAACCTCCGGGCTACGCCCTAGCATAACTGCCAGGTTCCCGAAGTACAGCGGGCCTTTCAACGTGAAAAAGGGAAGATTGTGTCAGAACTATTCAAACCTGGAACAATCGGGACGATGAACCTGAAAAACAGGATTATTCGCTCGGCGACTGAAGAGATGCATGCATCATATGATGGTCGGGTCACTGACGAATATATCCGTTTGTATACCAGGTTGGCGAAGGGAGGCGTAGGCCTGATTATCACCGGCAACTATGGTGTCAATGTTATAGGTCGTGGCTCTCCTCGCACAATGCTTGTGGACAAGGATGAAATAATCGATGATCTTCAGAAGGTCGTTAAAGCCGTCCATGAGAACGGGGCGAAGATACTTGCTCAACTGAATCATGTAGGTCGTCAGCGAAATCCTGAGACGGATGACAAGATACCGGTAGCGCCGTCAGTCGTTCCCGTCAAGTACATTCGTGTCAAGCCGCACGCTATGACCGAAGGCGAAATAGAGGACACGATCGCAGCTTTTGGGCAAGCTGCCCGTCGCATGAAGGAAGCTGGATTCGACGGCGTGCAGATACACGGTGCCTACGGATACCTTGTCAATCAGTTCCGCTCCGGATACACCAACCGCCGTACTGACAAATGGGGCGGCTCCGCGGAGAACAGAGCCAGGTTCCTTACCGAGGTATACGGGGCCATTCGCAACGCTGTCGGACCCCGCTACCCAGTTCTGATCAAGATCAATGCTGTGGATGCTGTAGCTGGCGGGGTAACGCTTGACGAAACCATCGCCGCTTGCAAGAGACTCGAGGAGCTGGGAATAGACGCGATAGAGGTCGCCGGCGGAATCGACGAACTGATAAAAGGAGGAATACCCACGGACATCATCATGAGGCACCGCAACCTCCTTCAGCAAATCCTGTTCCGCCTGCTGATCGAGAGATCGTTGAAGAAGAACGCTCGTTTCGAGGAGGGGTATCTCCTTTCCGGGGCAGCCGCCGTACGGGAGTATGTGCGAGTCCCGGTCATAGCGGTAGGAGGCATCCGTCACCGCGCGACGATGGAGCATGCACTGGAGAGCGGTCAGGCTGACTATGTCGCGCTATCTCGACCATTCATACGCCAGCCGAACCTAGTAAATCAGTTGGAGATAGGAAACACCGATCCCATTTCGTGCATTACTTGCAATCGCTGCATGTTCGAGATGATAGTCCACTCCAAGCCCTTGAGATGCTACCAGCGTAAAGCAACGGAGTAGGGGCCATTTCCACAGATCGCCCCGACCAGCATCAGGGTCGCACGCTCTTCTTTGACATCTTTCCCGCGCCCCGCTGCCTTGGGGGATTGACATGGTGCCCTTCTTTGGTATATAGGTAGTATTACCAACGGGCAAATAAGGAGGATATCATGGCAGAGAGCGTCTACAAGATCATTACACTGGTGGGTACCAGCCCCGACTCATGGGAGAAGGCCGCAGCCAGCGCCGTAACGACAGCGGCGAAGAGCTTGCGGGACCTTCGCATCGCCGAGATCGACGAGCTTGACATGCAGATCGAGAACGGCAAGGTAATCAACTATCGCGCCAAGGTAAGAGTCTCCTTCAAGTACGAGGGTGGCGTTTGATGCAATGACCTTCTCCCCGAAAATCTATCCAGGCTAATAGGTTCTTTTTTCGTTGCCACTGCCTCTACAGCTAATAGATTTAGAGCAAGAGCGTCCGCTCAGTTCACTTGCCGCCGTGCTGGTGGAGTGGATACAACACACCCCATCATTTCCCGTTCAGCTTGGAGCTTAGCGGCCTTTTGCGGATTCCATGACATCAGGGGCAACGCAGAGTTAATAAAGTGATGTTCGTATAACTACTAAGGACATTGAATCCGTGATATTCTTACTGACAACGGAGCAATCTAGCATTCATCTACTATAGCTATCTTATCCTCGATGGTATAATGTTTACGCTAAATAGAAACTCGGGATGATTAAACAAGGAGGATGATATGAAAGTTTTAGCTGTGAATTCTAGCCCACGTAGTAGTGGACAAAGTAAGACAGAATTAATGCTGGAGTATTTGGTGGACGGTATGCGTGATGCAGGAGCAGACGTCGAAGTCGTTCATCTACGCAAGAAGAAGATTAGGAATTGTCTTGGTTGCTTCATATGCTGGACTAAGACACCTGGAAAGTGTGTGCAAAAGGATGATATGACCAGCGAACTACTCCCTAAAGTGCTACAGTCTGATCTAGTAGTCTATGCAACTCCTCTTTATTTCCATACTATGAATTCTATGATGAGTACGTTCTTAGAGCGTCATTTGCCAGCCGCTCTACCGTTTTTTCAGCAAAATGAAGCTAAGACCGTTCATCCCTTACGCCAAAAAATCCCCAAAGCCGTATGGCTTTCGGTATGTGGATTTCCCGAGGATGCAGAGTTTGATATGTTGTCAGCCCAGTTGCATAACTTATATGATCACGAGGATGTAGAGCTTGTAGCTGAGATCTACCGACCAGCTGCTGAAGTATTAACCACCACTGTTTTCAAAGACAAGGTAGAAGACATACTAGACGCGACCAGACAAGCAGGACGGGAACTGACAGAATCTCTGAGCATTTCTACTGAGACAATTGCACGAATCAAGCAACCCATTATCGAACGTTCATTTCTTGCTACAATAGGCAACCTTATGTGGAACACCTGTATTTCCGAAGGTGTAACACTAAAGGAATTCCTAGATAAAAAAATGGTTCCTAGACCAGATTCAATTGAAACCTTCATGATGATTATGCCTTATGGATTCAACAGTCAAGTGGTAGACGACGAAGAAGTAATTGTCCAGTTCAATTTCACTGGTGAAGTGCCTGGTTCATGTTATTTCACAATTCAGAAGGATAATATCCAAGCTAATAGTGGCGTAAGTAGCAAACCTACCCTGACTGTTGAGTCACCATTTGAGGTGTGGATGGATATAATTACTAGAAAGGCTGACGGTCAGCAGATGCTAATGGAGCAGAGGTACAAGGTAGAAGGTGACTTGCTATTGATGGTTCAGCTTTACCAGCGTGAGAATGGAAATGAATGAATGGACCACAAATCCAAAATCCCAAGTATATATTTTAAGCAATTGCGGCATGAATGTGCGTGCAGAGTGCAATTATAAAATTGGAATTGAGTGTGAGGTTGGTTAGGGGAATAGGAGTAAAGAAACCTTCCCCATTTGGTCAGGCCTAAACACCCTTTTTACCAACTACGAGAACCCCCAACTCAAAGAATATGCTATTACTTTCCCACCATCGAAATCGAGGGGGGGCGCCAGCAGATTCAAGGAAATGGTCTGAGTCTACACGAGCTATTGAAAACTCTGAACAACTGTTATGTCTTCTCACTCCAGCATATGTTGGGCCACACCAAGCTGGTGGAGTGGATACAATAAACCCCATCATTTCCCGTTTAGCCTAGAGCTTAGCGACATTCTGCGGACACCCTGACATCGGGGGCAACATGCGTGCTTCAGTATTGCTCTGTTGAGGTTTCCTTTTTGTAGCTGACCTATTGATTTGTTGTGGTAGTATACTTATCACCAATGATTATCGCAAGGGGGAATCACATATAAGGATAATCCAGAGAGGGATTTGAATGGACAACGTGGTAATTAGGAAAGGAAGACCTGAAGATGCTGAGCATTTCTCCGAACTTGTTTTGTTTGCCGTACCAGAGATACTCCCCTATGCTTTTGGTTCCAATATAAAAGACGTTATAAAGAACCTGTTTCGGGATACAGGGAACTTCTGGAGTTTTGAACATACACATTTTGTTGAAGTAGATGGTGATGTTGCAGGCATGGCTCTGGGATACAGCTATAGACAGAGGAAACAGGAAGAAGTACGTACAGGCGAGTTAGTCGTGAGATATTTGGAAGGAACTTCTTACGCAGAACTTCCAGATCCCAGGATTATGGGCATCACAGAACAAATTGAAGAAAACGAGTACTACTTCATGTATCTGGCAATGTACCCAAGGTTCAGAGGACTTGGTTTTGGAAC
>JAEOSA010000160.1 GCA_016840595.1 Candidatus Hermodarchaeota archaeon
GAGCCGATGCGTTTATTCACGTCGTCGATGCATCCGGATCGCTCGATGCTGAAGGTCGTGATGTCGAACCAGGATCTTGGGACCCCAAACAAGATGTTGAATTCTTGGAACGAGAAATTAGTATGTGGCTTGTCCAAATTTTACAACGGGATTGGCGTCGTCTCTCACGCAGAGCTGAAACTGAAAAAATGAGTATCAGTGCCTTATTGGGAGAGAAACTGTCAGGATTACAAATAATTGAGGTAACCATCAAAGAAGCTCTTCGAGATGCACAACTGCAAATCGATAAACCCACCGAGTGGACTGACGAAGAGTTGGAAGTATTTGTGCAGAAGCTTCGACGTCGAGCCAAGCCGATGGTTATTGCGGCGAATAAGATTGATCGTGATCAAGCAGCCCAATATTTCGAATCACTATACCAACTTACTGATGAAACCGTTATCCCTTGTTCTGCCGCTGGAGAACTAGCTCTTCGAAACCTGAGTGAAAAGGGCATCATATCCTATCAACCAGGAGCAGACCAATTTGAGGTTCTCCAATTAGAAAAACTTGGAGACGCCGAAAGGAACCAACTACAACGTCTACAAACTGAAATCCTCGACAAATATGGTTCCACCGGAGTACAACAAGTATTGAATACTGTTGTTTTTGAAATCCTTCAACTCATCCCCGTGTACCCCGTCGAAGATGCAAGCAAACTCAGTGATCACGATGGAAACATCCTTCCTGATGTCTATCTTGTCCCAAAGGGAACCACGGCCCGTCAACTCGCCTATAAAATTCACACGGATCTTGGCGACACCTTCATTCATGCACTTGATGCAAGAACAAAGAAACGCCTAGCGGACAACTATGAGCTCCAAGCCAATGATGTCATCCGGATTGTTGCAGCAGGAGCCACTCACTAGATACTAGCTTTCACGTTCATAGTAGCCCCAAGACTTCTTAGAACCAAAACTTCGTACTCCTTGAGTTTGGAGCTGTCGTCGCAGCTCTTTTGCATGAATCGTAGTAATCTCGCCTCGTTTTTCTAAAAAGTCGATAATTTGCATGGCCTCCTCATCGGTTGCACAGCGTCTTAAAAAATCGACTACATCCGGAGAATGACCTGAAAACCGAGGTTTAACGGTAGTTATTGACTGCTGCGTACGATCCGTTTCATCCCACCGAACACCTTCTATCAAGACATCAGATGTAGATGACTTCATTTCCTTAGCTAAATGGGGTAACCGTTCTAGCAATTGCTCAGTGAGATCTTCACCTTCATCAGCTAGAGCATCGTTATTGTTAGATTCAGGAGGAGTTGGTTGTTTCTTCTTTGACCGCTTTTTCTTCGAACCCATTTTGGATTACCCCAGGATGCTGTATTTATTCATTACAGCTCTAGCCTGGAAAACTGCCGAAATAAAGTATTTCGTTTTGTGCCTACATCGATTCTATCCCAGGGAAAATGAACCTCAGTAGAATATTCCGCTGTTGCCAGAGTCTCAAGATTTAGGTCTAGCCCTTTAGCAGTTTGAAACCATGTTCCCGCTGTCCTTTCTAGTTTCCGGGCAGCTGAATTAAGTAAAGGAGCAATCTCGCTAGTGCCTCGTGAAAGAGCTGCCTGTATAACCGCCCATCGTGGATTTGGTAAATCCAGTTGGATACGTCCATATCGTCGAAGTCTTTCAAGGAGCCGAAGTCGCTTCTTCAAAGTGTTTAGCGGTGTAAGGCCAACCCATTGGTAAGGTGTATGTGCTTTAGGTATGAAGGGTGCCACGCTCACATGAAGACGATGACGACGATCTGAGAGCTCAAGGAGATTGACACAGAATTGCTGTATGGCTTGAATATCGTGATCCGTTTCAGTAGGCAATCCAATCATGAAGTATAACTTGAATTGATTAAACCCTGCTGCTAAAGCCTCACTGAAAACCTGCTTAAATGTGTCATCAGGAATTGCTTTTCCAATAACTGTTCGCAGTTGCTCCGACCCTGCCTCCGGTGCAAAAGTTAACGTTCGCTGTCCCCCTTCATAGATGGATTCGAAAATGCCTGTATCACTGACATCAGCGCGAAGGGAAGGAACGGAGAGTTGCTTGCCCTTGCTCACAATGCCTGCTAACAACTCTTTCAAGTCTGAATGATCAGTGAATCCAGATGCTAGCAATGCAACTTTTTCTACTCCTGTACAGTCAGTTCCCTCTTCAACAATGTGAGTTAGGGTCGAAAGGGACCGCTCCCGACGAGGACTGCACTGATAAGTTGTCAAACAGAAATCACACCTGCGATCACACCCCCGAGAAATCTCCGCTAACAAACTTTGCCCAAAAGTAGGTTCAAGCTCAGGAGGATAAGGGGGATCAGGTAGTATCTGGCAAGTCGGGTGAAAAGCAGCATCTAAATCTGTAACGAATGCGCGCTGTACTGTCATCCTCTCTGGTAGAAGGAAATGAGGACCCAAACTCGAATCAAAATCAGTTTGGCTATTAGCTTCTAAAAGAGCATTAAGCAGTTCTTGGTAAACGGGTTCGATATCACCAATTTGAAAGATATCTACAAAGGGTAGCATGGGAAACGGATTCGCCATGACACAAGGGCCGCCTGCGACAACCCAAGGCCGTTTTCGGTCAGCGGCTAATGGAGTAATCCCCGATTGTTGAAGCATTTCAACTGCATTGACGAAATCGGTTTCAAATTGTAACGAAAACGCTACCACATCAAATTTTGATAGTAATTGACCTGATTCTAGAGACCGGGCTGGTTCGCCAGGAACATGGAAGGCCCGTTCACAGGCAACGTCGGGATGTTGGTTGAAGAGAGTATATAGGAGATGGATAGCAAGACTTGTCATCCCCACACGATAGGTACTCGGGTAACACAGTGCAATGCGTAATTGGACCTTTCGCCAATCCTTTTGCACAACATTGCGTTCTCTTAATTGAACAGGCAATTACATCAAACCAACTTTGTCTATCGCTATTCACTTCTTGTAGAGTACAGTTCTCTTTCTTAGCCCAGCTTCCCCGTTACAAAAGGTTACCTGAAATTTGCCAATTTTTAGTGCAATTGCCCTGAGAATAAGGTTTATGGTAAAGATTTGGTAGATTGTGATGTGGAGGAGTTAATTGGATTGGTGAAAGAATCGTGGAGCACTTGGAAGCGTAACTGGATGTTAGCCCTATTTCTATGTAGTTTGGGTATCTCATCGTTAGTATTAGTAATTGTAGCCCCGCCATTTGGTCCATTGAGTGGATTGACTACAGAAGTGGATTATTCGTTTCAGGGGAATATTGCAGTGAACTTAACCTTATCAGAACCTATAGCAACGCAGCCATTAGGCCACTGTGGGTGGATTGCGATTTATCTGTATTCACCTGATCACCAACAAGAAGCTCCTGTGACACTGGTATTACGAAATAGTATGGGTGATTTAATTGCAATGTTAACCAATCGGACGAGTAACCAAATGATTCCTCCGGGAGGATCAGTCCCACAGTCCGCTCGGTTCCAAGTATTAGCAGATGAATATATCTTAGAGGTCTACAGGGAGAGTGCGGATACATTTTTCGGATGCTATGTAGAAGCCTATTCTCTAACTGTCTATGGCGTTCTAGGTTTTTTGAAGTTTGTTGGAAACCTTTTTTCTATTTTCTTATGCGTGCTAGTATTTGGAATAGGTCTTTGGTTCGCGTGGCGTGTTAAAATTCAAACTAAAACTATGATTTGAATTAGTTTAGATAGTGTTCTGTAAATAGCCTCTGGAGTTGAACTAAAGAAAAATTGAAAGGATGAATCGCGAGTTTAATCACTTGAGAGGGATACAAGCGAGTGGAGTGAAGGAGATTCGACTGCTATTCGCCCCTTCATTGATTCGAGCTCTAAGAGAAACGTTCGCAATGCTTTTGCTCGCTTGAATACACGGACTATACCTAGTTCAGTGATTCGGAGTACCGCTACTCGGTTCATCACTTCCACATAGATACCGCCGAGATACAGATCATGCTTCAAGAAGATTCGACGTCCTGATTCATTCTCTGCATTTCGAGCTTTCCAAAAACCCTGCCGCTGGAGTGTTCGAGCAAACATGCTAGCCAGACCCGAATTAATAGCGCATCAAACGCTAATAAGCCTTATCGGTTCGCTTTCCTATAAAACCGTTTTAAGTCGGTTTAATTTCTAACGAAAAACCCCTAGTTCCACGTTGACTTTCAAACCTAGCTTTAAAACAAAATTACAGAAACCAAGGTTGTATAAAAAGCGGTTAATATCCCGATAACATGCGCGCGCATAAAGGGGGTAATATCGACTCGCTGAATCTAAGCCGAGGCTGTAGGTTGGGCAAGCAGTTTGCTTTTTCGAATTTCACTCTTGCGCAGAGGAAAGATGGTCTTTGCTTTGTTGTAAATGTCACTACCAATTTTTCCAAGAACACATTCTTGAATGAAGGCATCAAAGTTGAGTCGTTTTGCCCGTTTTGTGATTACATCTTGCATGACTGAACGGATGGCAGATTGTTGGGTAGTTTTTGCTCGTCGCAGGGGGAAGGCGATAGCGTAGATTCGAATCTTGAATTCGTCTTTAGTCGTCACATCAAAGATGCCATCAATACGGCTGCTACCACGACGGACTAAACTGCGGAGATAATCTCTAGTGAAGTCGTGACCAGCAAAATGGGTATATGCTTTATCACCTTTCACATCGTCTATTTGGAAGTAAAGTTTGATGTGAATTTGGTTAAAGTCTCCTGAGATAGCGTAGAGTGTGGTTTCTACCTTTCGACCAACGAGGATCTTAGCGTTTGCTGCGGGAGTTTCTCCTATCTCAACGTTGCCGAATGAGGAGGGAGCAACCATCATGTACCAACGCTTTTCTCGCCATTTGTCACGTACTCGAGATTGCCGGCTCATTGTTAGTTACCTTGTCTTGTATTGATGACGCGTGAAGGGCAAAACTTGGTCGCGGCTATTTAATTGTTTCCTCATTGTTA
>JAEOSA010000020.1 GCA_016840595.1 Candidatus Hermodarchaeota archaeon
GAAATAGTTCACTAAGGTTTTTACCAATAATTTGGCTTTTTATTCAAAAAGGGGTTGACTCAATTGGCGACTTACTCCCAATAGGTTTTTGTCGGCATAACACAGATTTCACATGATTGATTTGCATCGACTAGCAAAAATTCTGAGGGCGCTCAAGCCAGATGAAGTATCAGTTCTTCAAACTCTTGAAGCATTAGCACATCGGTTTGAATATGTTCCAATTGAAGAACTTGAAAAGAAGATAAATCTTGAAGCTGATGACGTATTGTTCCTTCTCGGGCAACTTAACAAAGTGCGATTGGTGAAACGTCAAAAGGAACACTACCTAGGATACAGCATGACTCAAGCGGGATATGATGCTTTAGCTCTTTATGATTTAGCGATAAAAGATGTCATCGTTTCTTTAGGGCAACCTTACGGCGTTGGCAAGGAATCAACAGTATATCGTGCTCTTGATCCTAAAGAGACAGAAGTTGCCGTAAAGTTTCTACGGTGGGGACGGTCAAGTTTCAAAAAAGTACGTCGACTTCGCCGTCTTAAGGATGATACAATCTCTTCGTGGATGAATGTCAGTAAACAAGCGGCCGAACGAGAATTCAAAGCTTTGCGAGTTATGCACCGTTTAGGAGGTCGAGTGCCAGAACCAATAGCAATTAATCGGCATGTAATTGTGATGTCTCAGATGACTGGCAATCTCCTGCTTGATATGATTGAATTAGAGCAGCCAGGAGTGATATTAGACCAGATATTATCCCAAGTCCAGCTAGCATACCATAAAGCCGCACTAGTCCATGGAGACCTCAGTGAATATAATATCTTTGTTGAAGAAAACGGACAGATAATAATTTTTGATTGGCCGCAGTGGCAACCAATTACGCATCCTAATGCTCTTTGGTTACTCAAACGTGATATCACAAATATTCTTACATTTTTCAAACGCCGATTCAGAATTACTTATGATGTTGATGAAACACTAGAAAAATTAACGGCTGGGACCGATAGGAAGAACAAGAATGAGTGAAACCCCCTTACAACGAATCATTGGTTTTGATATTTTACCTCAAAGTTCTCCTTCCTCTAAGAAATCCCCGCGATATGCTTCGGTAATAATGGAAGGAGAAATCCTTGAAATTAACAGTTCGATTCGCCGAAGTGAATTATTGAAGATGGTTCGTCGAGTAGAACCTGATATCATTGCAACCGATAATTTACTTGAGCTATCTGCTACCGAGAAAGGCGTTATTGAATTCTTATCTAGAATCCCTTCAAAAACACGCGTGATCCAAGTAACTGGTTCCCCGGTTCACGGAATGACCTCTCTCACAAAACTGGCACGAAGGCATGGCTTTCCTGTGAAAAAACATCCAACTCCAGTTGAGACAGCTATTCTGATTTCCCAACTAGCTTCATTAGGAGTAGGTACTGAAATATCAGTTTTAGCCCGTGAAACTCGAATTGTTGTTTCCAGAGCCCGTACTGTCGGATCTGGTGGCTTTTCACAAGCACGATTTCAACGACGAATGCATGGCTCAATTCAACAAACGGCTCGTAACATATTAGACAAATTGACTAAGGCTGAAATCGATTACGATAAATATGAAACGCGAACTCAACATGGTTGGTCACGATGTCTGATTCATGTGTACGAATCCTTTGATACCGTTTGCGGTGTTGTCCAATCTGAAGTTAACCGAATCGCGGGAGTTGCTGTAAGAATAGCTCCTGTAAAACATCGGTCAATTCTTTATCTTCCCCGGGGTGACAAAGAAGAAGAAATCGGTCCACGACGATTACTGGTTGTAGGGATTGATGCAGGAACTACCATAGGGATTGCAATAGCAGATATTTCGGGGAACGTGGTGGCCCTTCGAAGTAGTCGAGGTTTATCTCGTGGTGATGTTATCCGATATATTGTCGAGTTTGGCAAACCAGTTCTACTCGCGGCAGATGTATTTCCAGCACCCAGTTTTATCGAAAAATTAAGCACTACACTTCAAACACAGCTTTTTACTCCAGACAAGCTGATGGCCGTCGTTGAAAAAAGGGAATTGGCAAAATCCTTTACGGCAGACTCGCAATTTCGTGCAGGTAATGCTCATCAACGAGATGCCCTTGCGGCAGTTGCTAAGGTCTTCCACGCCTATAGTAAAAAGCTTGAATTACTTAACAAGCGTTTGCAAGAAAGTGAACAACACCATTCGGTTTCTGAAGCTACCGCATTAGTCTTACAAAACGTTTCAGTACGCGATGCTCTTGATCAATCTATAATGCCTATAGAAATTGAAAAATTTCCATCGAAGCCTATCAAACCCATTGAACCGACTGAAAAACCCCTGACACAGCAGGAACTCCAAAAAATCATTGATCGTTTAACACGCAAGGTTGAGTCACTTCAACGTCAACTGGAATATGAACGAAATCAGCATCAACAGAGTGTAGAACACCAGAAAAAACTTGAAAAGGAAATTCAGCAAATCCAGCGTCAATTGAATCGTTCGTTAAACGCGGAACAACGAGAATACCGTCGCGATGAACGAATTATCCAGAAGGAAGCAGAGATTCAACGTCTTGAAAAGAAAATACGTACGCAGAGTTTTGAACTTGAACGGATTAAACGCAATCTAACAAATCTCAAATTGATGCGTCGACTGGAAATACTCGGAGAAGTACAACCCATAATCGTACTCTCACATTTTTCGCAAGAAGAAATTCGACGGTTGAGTGAAAGGTATCCTCAGGATAAAAAACGCAAAGTCGTGTTCATTCAGGATCCTAGTGGAGGTGGAAGCTCAACCGCAAACAAACTTGTACAGTTTGGCGTTCAAATAGTAATTACTCGAGGGACGATGTCCCATTTAGCGCTCCAGCAATTCAGTGCTGCACATATACCAGTATTAGACACAAAATCTCTACGAATCACTATTGTTGATGAATTTGCAGTTGTCGATGTTGAACAACTGAGTTTAGAAATCACAAAATGGCAAGAACGTCATCAGGTTTCTGAACGTGAGGTAGCTGCTGACAGTCTTGAACGCTTAATTGAAGAATATCGGCAGGAGCGACGGAATAAAACCTCGGATAAAAGCTAAGTTCCTTCTAACGGGCATATTCCCCGAAATTCTGTACTACTCTTTATTATCCCAAATGATCTGGGTTAAGTCCGGTTTTATGTACAAGATGTTGTTACCCCGAATTAAGACTTCACCGAACTTCGCTGTGGGGTTACCTTCCATCAACTCTTCGGCCCCCTCTAAAACAAGGTTCATGTACACATCAATTTCTTTCAGGCGACCTCGGTATTCCTTGCCATCCTTGAGCTTAATCAACACCAAGTTGCTTGTAGCCTTTTGTAGAATTTTTATGGGCTGATTTTCCACGGTATTCGACCCCGGGGGTACACCTGCTAACAATGAAATGCCACTTAAAGATAACGGTCAGAGGGATAGCTAAGAGGAAAAAATGAATTACTCTTCCAAGACTCTGATGATTAGTCCGTTATCTTCGTTGGCAAGATTGTGAAAACGAGTCACTATAGCAAACTCTAGGTGAAGCATATCTTCAATTTCTTGGAGTGAAAGAGTTTTTGCCAAGGTGGTTACTGCCAGTATTCCATCAGCTTGAATGGCTCGTTCTAGTTCCTTAACGCCTTGCAAAACATCCGTCAAATTTTGTAATACTGTTATACTGACTACCGTTGGAAACACATGATCTCGAAATGGTAACATTTCTGCTGAAGCAACCACTAAAAAAATTGAATTGACTCTGGGTTTCACATCTTTGATTTGTTCTTTAGCGATGCGTAGCATCTCAACAGACGCATCAACACCAATTACCGGGCTAAAATCCACTAACGCTGACAGGCCAATACCTGTTCCAATACCCACATCCAAAACTGGACTCTCAATTAGATAGGTCACAATCGCTTGGTATTTTGTTTGCTGGATTTGCAGATATCGGCTATGGTAACTTTTCGCTGATTCATCATACAGGCGAACTTTTTTCACAATTTCATACCTACGAGTGAATACTTATTTAGAATTACGGACTGACTTCGAAGGGAATCTAAGTTGTCATCTAGCAAATTCTCAGCCAGGAAAAAAAATTGGCTGCTCCAATCCCCAAACTTTGACCAAGCCCATCAACTGCTAGATGAAGCAATTTCCCAAAAACGACTTATCCAGATTATTGGAAACTGCTATGTCGAATATCACGGACGCGCACGATCAGTACTAACAGAGGGAGAACGACTCATCATCCTGAAACGCGATGGCGCCATACTTGTTCACAAAGAAAGCGGCGTAGAACCTGTCAATTGGCAACCACCCGGTGCAACCCTAAAAATTATGCAAGAAAATGATAAACTCGTTCTTTCCGCTAATCGTGCGAAACCGCGTGAAACTGTCCGCATTGATTTTTCAGCCATTACCCTGATCAGTGCAAGCCTTATTGATGAAACTGGTGAGTTTAGCATGTACTTAACAGAAGATGAAATGCAACGGGTTCTAAGTGCAAATCCCGAACTCATCGAGCCTGGTCTCCGAACCATACGGCGGGAACGTCATGTTACCCCCGGGTTCATTGACATCTTTGCTCGCGACACCCAAGGACGACTTGTCATTATCGAAGTCAAACGACGCCGAGCTGATAATGAAGCAGCCCAACAACTCCATCGTTATATTAAGAGTCTTCAAGGTGATGATACCGTAAATCTCCGAGGCATCTTAGTTGCTCCCAGCCTTACAAAAGGCACTCATGCACTCCTTCAACAGTTGGGCTTAGAATTCCGGAAAATTGAACCCCAACAATGTGCTGTTTATCTACGAGAATCGGATTCGCGAAAACTTACTGATTATTTTACTGACTCACAATAATAAGACAACTAGCTGATGCACGACCAAGCAATTTGACGAAATCCTTCCGTAACGCCTTGTCCTTCTTTTGCACTGGTCTCAAAATATCCCCAGCCCAGCTGTTGTGCATAACTCATTGCATCCTCTGTCGAAACTTGACGTTGATCCACTAAATCGACTTTATTTGCGATCAACACTGATGGAACCGCACCAGTTACCTGAGCAACTTCATCATACCATCCAGGAATATTATCAAAGGTATGACGCCTTGTTACATCAAAAACTAAGATAATCCCCGCGGCTCCTCGATAAAAGACAGGGCGTACCGAACTGAAATGCGGTTGACCTGCCAAGTCCCAAAGTTGCAATCGGACTAACGTATCACCAAAATTCAGTTCTTTCACCGCAAACGAAGTGCCAACAGTCATAATGTATGATTCGCGGAAATGCCCCTCAGTGTAACGGATAATGAGACTAGTTTTGCCGACGGCACCATCGCCGACGACGCAGACTTTGAGAACATACTGGCGTTGCGGTGTACTCATTTAGCCTTTCTCCTCGAGGGCTCGGTTTGTCTGACTTACGTTTGTGACAATATATTGGTTTCGTTCATCCATGGGTTTTCTTTCAGTTAATTAATTTCGCCCAATGATTTTTATGGGCTTGAAGGATGTTAGGGGCAAGCTAGTCTAACATGGAGTGCGAATACGCAATGACGGTATCAGAGCTACCCAAGCAGTTTGATTTACCTTCTTTAGAAGAGGAGGTGCTTCTCTTCTGGAAAAAGAATAAAGTGTATGAGAAGGTAACAGAGCAGCTTCAGGATCAACCAGTATTCAAGTTCTTAGATGGGCCCCCATACACTACTGGTGCAATCCACTTAGGAACGGCGTGGAATAAAATTCTGAAAGACATGGTATTACGTTTTCGTCGGATGCAGGGGTTCCGCGTTGTGGACACACCTGGTTTTGACATGCACGGACTACCTATTGAAGTGCACGTAGAAAAAGCTCTGGGCATTAAATCGAAATTAGATATTGAAAGCAAGATTGGCGTTGATAAATTCATAAAACAATGTCAGGATTTCGCCCTTTCTAACTTAGACCAGATGACAGAACAGTTCAAACGCACAGGAGTGTGGATGGACTGGAATCGCCCATATCGCACGATTGATAATCCCTACATTGAAGGCACTTGGTACTTGATGAAACGTGCCTCTGAACGGGGCTTGCTCTATCGTGGGTTACGATCAATAGATTGTTGCGTGCGCTGTGAGACTGCAATTGCCAAACGAGAGCATGAATACAGGACAGTTGAGGATTATTCGATTTGGGTAAAGTTTCCAATAATTGGGAAAACTAACGAGTATGTTGTGATTTGGACTACGACGCCATGGACACTTCCTGCTAATATGGCAGTGATGGTCAATCCCGAATTTGAATACCTTCGCGTGAAGGTTGATAATGAAGTATGGATTCTAGCCAAAGGACTAGCTAATATCATATTACAGGGGCTACTCAACAAACAATACGAAGTGGTTGAAGAGGTCAAAGGCACAAAGCTTCTGGGGATCCGTTACGAACATCCGTTGCTAGATGAGGTGCCCCGACAGACAAAATTCCATGGTGCTTCTGAGAAAGTTCATTCCGTCGTCCTAAGTGAGGAACATGTGACCTTAGAGCAAGGAACAGGTCTTGTACATATGGCTCCTGGTCATGGTCCTCAGGACTTCGAGGTGGGTGAGCGTGAGGAAATTCCCATTTTCTGCCCAGTTACGCTTTCTGGCTCATTCTCGGAAGAGGGTGGAAAATATGTAGGGATGAAAGTTCAAGATGCAAATGAAGTTATTCTACAAGACTTACGCCGAAAGAAGCTCCTAGTTCATCAAGATACAATTGAACATGAATATGCTCACTGTTGGCGATGTGGTAGTCCTCTTGTATACCTTGCTACTGATCAGTGGTTCCTTCGCGTAAGCGAAATTCGAGAAGAAATAATCAAAAAGAACGAAGATGTATACTGGGTACCTGATTGGGCGGGCCATACCTGGTTCCGTAATTGGGTACAAAATCTTCGGGATTGGTGTATTTCCAGGCAACGCTATTGGGGTGCTCCTCTACCAATCTGGAAATGTGACAAATGTGAGGAAATTGAAGTCATAGGAAGTATAAACGAACTAAAAAAGAAATCTGGAAAAATACCTGAGAATCTTCATCGACCCTGGATTGACGAACTCTCATGGCCATGTGCGAAATGCAAAGACACAATGAAGCGGGTCTCTGATGTGTTAGATGTCTGGTTAGATAGTGGCGTAGCTCCCTGGGCAAGTCGCTGGGCAACCTATGGCACAACAGACTTTGATAATTGGGAAACAGCTGACTTTGTAATGGAAGGCAAAGATCAGATTAGCAGCTGGTTCAACACCCTCTTTAACTCAACAATGCTTGCTGATAACCGAGAACCTTACAAAAGTGTCTATATGCATGGGTTTACAGCTGATGAGCATGGTCGACCAATGTCAAAATCAAAAGGCATTGGTGTCTTTCCCGAAGAGGTAGTGGAGAAATTTGGTGCTGAGACACTACGAATGTATTGTATCAAAAGCACCGGACCCGGTGAAGACATGCATTTTCTCTGGAAAGATGTCGAAGATACCCGCCGTTCACTTTCAATTCTCTGGAACGTCTATGTCTTTGCAACCACCTTCATGAAAGCCGCAGGATATGATCCACAGGCTCATCAATTGAAACCTCAATCCTTGCAAAATGAAGATCGATGGATTCTCTCCCAGTTGCATCTATTAATCAAACAAGTGGACGAGCGGCTTGAGAAATACGAACTACCATTTATACCACGGTTGATGGAATCTTTCATCGTCAAAGATTTGAGTCGTTGGTATATCAAGCTGATAAGACCACGAACTTGGGTGAGTTCTCAAGACGAAACGAAAACACAAGCATTTACAACGCTTTACTATGTCTTACGAACCCTCTTAGCGGTACTAGCTCCAGTGCTTCCTTTTCAGACCGAAAAAATGTATCAAGCACTCGTTCGTTCTGCTGAGTCTGATGCTTTATTAAGTGTTCACATGCTTCCCTGGCCTAAGGTCAATGAAACGCTAATTGATCCTGAGCGGAGCCAGGAAATGGAATGGGTTTCTGATATTGTTGAAGCAACTCAATTTATTCGCCAGGAAGAAGGTTTGAAGTTGCGTTGGCCCTGTCAACGCTTAATCATTAAACCTTCTAAGAAAGAGTTCCAACTTGACCATTTCAGTGACGTTGTAGCAAGTCAAACCAATGTAAAACTGGTTGAGATTCAAAAGAAGGTCAAAGGCGATTTACTCAAAGACAAAGAGTTACCTTTTGCCACAATTTACCTTGACATCAGTGAAACTCCAGAACTTCGAGCTGAACGCCTTTCACGCGACATTATTCGACAAATACAAGCAACCCGAAAGAAACAAGGTCTTCATGTTACACAACGCATCTCACTATACATGGCTACAAAATCATCGGAACTACGACACGCGATAGAGACGACTCGGGATAGTATTGCTTCAAAAGTTGGTGCTTTGACACTTAAAGTGGATGAGAAATTACCTACTGAGAAAGGGCTTGCGGCTGGAAAACTCAAGTTTGCCAATAATGAAGTTCAATTCGGATTTATCGTCCAAGAGAAGTAGATGCCCCAACACATTTAAGCCGCAGTAAAACATCACAAAATTCACAAGGGCACGTGGCTTAGCCTGATGGAGCGCCGAACTTCTGCGCACTTTGCGCGGCGTGTGTAAGCCTTATATGGTGTCGCTCCGAACATTCGATTGCGAAGCCTAGGTTAGCCGGAGGTCGCGGGTTTGAATCCCGCCGTGCCCACCACTTCTCTAAGGGCTATGTCGATTTACTTTTATCATCAAATTTCTTCGCGGCAGTTTCGAAATCTATACCAAATCCTGTTTCTTTTGTTAATCGTGGCCTTACCTGCATGAATACTGGGAATCGAGTAGCCTGTCCGACAACAAGAGCTTCGCCTACACTTAGACTCGAGATGGAAGTGAGAGTCGCCTTTGTAATTTTTTCTGAAGTGGCACGGATGTGATCTAAATCATATGGATTAGTAATCCGAAGAAAGATATTCGTACCACATTGAGACAAAACAGTTGTTGACAACCGAACAGGACGCTGTGAAATAATACAGAGCGACAAATTATACTTACGTCCTTCACGCGCCACTGTTTCAAGAATTCCTTTAGAAAACGCAAGTGCCCGCCGAGCCTCAGGGCAGTTACCAGTAATAAAAGATCTCCCACTTCTTCTGGCAACAAATGACCCGTTTTTGATAGTTATGTCCCATACTTTTCCTGTGTAGTTCTCTCTGGTAATTTTCCTAATATAAGCAAATTTTCGTTTAAAAGAGACTAATACCTTGAATTGATTATTTTGTGGTACATGCTTTTTTACTGCTGATAATCCTAGTCGAAAACATAATTCTTGAAAGTCATCAGCGATTTCTTCATTGTCACCTGCATAGAATGTGATATACCTGTATCCTCCCTTACTATATGTGATATTTCCATTTCCTTGAACCATTGCATCGAAAAGAATTTTGAGTTGTGATAAAGACGCTTCTTCAAGAAGAATTCTAGGTATTTTATGCGGTTTCTTTTGGAGCCAAGAATCGATTTCCTTCGATGCTTTACTTTTGAAATAGAAGATATTTTCCCTAGCCCTTTGAAATATTTCATCCGGTCTATCACGCTTTTGGATGCTAATATCTGGAAATCTTCGTTTAATAACAGTGGTCATCTCAGTTAGTATCTTCTTTTTTGTTTCTGATTGTGAAATTTCATAGCTGAAATATTTCTTATTGTCAAAATAATGTATGTACCCATCGGTGAGTATCCAACCAAGGATTTTGAGTAAATCGTTATCAATATCGCATTTTGTCCTTGATTCTATCTTAGCTGTCAGGGGTATTCTTGCACCACTTGGAAGATTTTCTGCATGAACAAATCGTAAATCAGACCAACACCATTTTCGATCACGATCTGTTGTCCGAATATTGCAAAGGACTCGATGATCCTCTGTTACTAGAGCATCCATGCTCTTTTCGTTAGCTAGTTTTATCAATTCCCCGTCATGATCTCGGACAATAATTCTTTTGATTTCGGTTAATTCCATTTTTTCAGATTCAGTGTTATAAGAATATGCTAATTCTCCGATTTTTAGGTCAGTATATTTCTTCCAACCTTCTTTAGTTAATATCTCAGTATCTTCACTCAAACAGAATTGGTGGGCCTCTTCGAGAAACACAATGGTGGGGGGAATTGCTCCATCCCTTCGCAGGTCAAACAAATACCGAAGAATCGCGTCAACGATAATCTGCTTCTTTTGTAAACTCACGGTTTCACTCAGATCAAGAATGACCGCTTGTCCAGGTTTCATCAGTTTTGACCAATCAGGCGTTGGCGTTTTCCCGAAAAGCCGAAGACTTTGAAGGTTATCTAACCATCCTAGCAGAGCGTCACGGGTTCTCACATTTATCGAAGGATCCTGTTCGAGGGCCGTGATTATATCTCCGATATCGTAGGGTTTTCCTTTTCGTGTGCTTCTAAGGGTGCGGATAATCCGAGTAAGCTCTCGAACCTGAATAGTACCCATATCTGGGGCATAGGTAGCAAATGCTTTGGCACTCATTCGGGGTGTAGCAATTTCAACTAATGGACTTTGAATCACTGTTATTTGGTCTTCAAACCCTTTTCCCTTTGCTCCACGCGATTCTGCTAGCCCAGTATATTCACCATGCACATCAATCACAAGCAACGCTGGACGACCTTGACTGGATTTTCGTGCAAGCAGTTCTTCCAACATTACAGATGCAGCATAACTTTTGCCTGCTCCACTCATCGCAAGAAGTGCTACGTGTTTTTGATACATCTTCGTCAAATCAAAGGTTGCAGGAATATTATGGAACAACAACTGTCCGAGATGAACCCCATCTTTAGTAAAACCAAGAAATTCACCTAGAATCTTTGTATCTGGGGTCTTTACCTGCGTGCCAGGTGATGGAGGATAAGTAATTCTTCGAACTTGCCCGTTTTCGAATATACCAAGGGGCTTAGCCTCTGCTAGCACATATTCCCATCGATCTATTGGAAAAATCGCGTTGAAAGCCTTCCCTGAGCGTGTGAACTCATGCACCGCATCAATTTGTGCAAAATATCGGTTTGTCTTGTAAACTTGCTCAATATGAGCAAACACTGTACCTTCCTCGGTCTCCATAGAGACATATTGTCCAACATGAACTGGGATGTGTTTATCCGATGGGGCGTCATTGCGTTTTCCAATGACAAAGGACACATTTTCCGTTGAGGGGCCATTTTCTGTGCAAACGACGGTTCCAATAGTTTCTTGTTTCATTCAAGTTTCATCCTACAATCATATCATTTCTACTGAAAAGGCATTCTTTCACGGCGTAATTTCAATACACTCTCCGGATAACCAATCCGGTTCGTCAGTTGATTCAAGAGGAATTCTAGATCACGCTCGATTAACCGGGCTTGTGAATCTGCATCAATTAATACAGAAGGAAGGGCGAACTCCTCGTTATCAGAAGACATAGGAAGCAGCATTGCCCCAATTTTTTCAATTATACTCTTTGGGTTATTAGACCCTGTAAATACCTCAACATGGAGTGGGTAATCATATTCAGCAGTTCGTAAGTAAAAACACACAAGTCCATTTTCCTGTTGGTTGAGGGCTTCACCTTCAACCCTATTTTCGATATTAGTATTGTCTAGTCGCAGTATGGGTGATCGTTCACCGACATCGAGAATTCGGAAAAAGAAGTCTGAGTCATAACTAAGCTGCAATACAGAGCGATAATCCAATTGAAGCATTGGTTCCAACTCAGGATGTCGAGTAATCAGATGAGGGAGTATCTCACCGAGAATGTGAATAAACCGTTGACTTCTACTGTCTTTCACAACACCCGCTAGGAGTGTCCCAGTTTCCTCGGTTTTTGTGTACAGTTTTTCGAATAATTCGATAATTTCGCCGTACTTTCTTGAAAATATGGATTGTTGCGATGGTCGATCATTAAGATGGGGTCTTAGCGAGCCATCCAGTAATAACAACTCAGCAGGGTGGTGATCTTGTACTCGGATTGCCAATTCCAGTTCACCTTTCAGTCGTTCAAGTGATCCATTAAGCTCTGCTTCTCGTCGAGATATTGGAGTTAGTTCTGCTTTCACAGTTGGCAGCGTAGTTTTTTCAGGAAAATAAATTGCAGAAACCCGATTAGAAGGTGTATATTCAAAAATGGTAGCATTAGCCCGAGTTATAACTAATTCCACACCACGCAATGTATTTTTTAACAGTCCACCATCTACACCACACACGCGGAGACCGCTTAATTCCGTAGGAGTAACTTGACGTGCTAAATGATTATCAACAATGTATCGCTGAGCAAGCGGGAAGTCCGTTAGGAGATCAATCTTGTGGCGTTCACTTCGAAGAATAGAAGCAAAGGAATTTCTTTTCTCTTCTAACATTTGGATTTGTTGGACAATTTTTTCTAATGTCTCATCCAACGCCCATAACTCGCGAATAGTCTTCATTCCTATCATCCAAACTGAGCTTTTCTAAGCTAGTTCCAAGCTTGGAATTAAAACTTGGTATAACGTTAGGTTATCGAGAACAGTGTAAATCCACAATTTTCATTTGATTCTATCACCGATTTGCATCAAACGGTCACCGAATCTGGGTGTAACCCCACACCCTCTATCCCGTCCACCTCGAAGGCTTCCGGGACTGCTTTTCGTCCAATATTATATGTGCCATTCACATCTGCATTCATGATGACCCCATTGGAAGTCTGGAACAATCCCCGACACACACGTTTGCCTACATAGGTTTGATGGTGCTTGATTTCTTCCCCATCAATGAAACTCACCTTCGAAGTGTGTCCTTCATCTATCATAATTACCTCAATTCCCACAATTGCTGCTTTGTAATGGATTTTCTGCACTAGCTTCAAAAATGGCACACTTACGAAATTTTGGTTGTTCCGTTGGCCCAACCCACTACACTGTTTCCACATTTTATTATAACCAATAACAATGGTTCCGAAATCATTAACTAGGCAATACTCGATAACTCGTCGTGACACCTTATGAAAGACATCTGCAATTTTATTCGTTCGTTTCAATTGCAGGCGCTGGATTCGTCGCGTTTGACTTGTCAGACCCTGTTGTGCGCTGAGGGATGTGAGTCGTGCTCTTTCCTTATTATAGAATTGATTAACCGATTTTATAACCCCGCCTTTAACGCGCCAAGGAACTAACCCTGCGTTGTTGACCACAGTTACGAGATTATTCAATCCTAAATCAATACTAACGACACGATGTTTATCCAATGTCAGATTAACTGGCTTTTTCTCATAGATAATCACCAATATGTAATGATTTCCCCGTGGGACAAGTCGGATTTGGTGGAACATTACTGCGATACGGGTCTTGATGGGTGGCAACCGAGTTTTTTTCGGGAAACAAACGAATCCTGCTTTGATGCGACACTGCTGGTTAGTGAAAATTACGAGAATTTCGCCATTTTTGGGTTTGTATCGTGGTATCCGGGGGCGGCCTAGAAACCTACTAGGATGTGCTTGCCATTCCTTGATCGCTTTGAAAAACGCTTTCCAGTTCTTATCGACGAGTCGAAGCACCTGTTGGGCTGTCTGGATTGGGAGGTGTTGGTACGGTTGGGTTGTTTTTAGAAGGTCATACAACTCCCGATATCGTATCCAGCGCCCTTCATGGATGAAGGCCTGACGGATATGGTAATTGGCTAAGTTGTAGAGATTCTTCGCTAGGTGACAGAGCTGGGAGAGGAGTGGAGAGGGTCGGATTTGTATGCGTTCGGTAATGTACGTGTGACGTCCTCCTGTGGGATGAATGGTAGATTTAAGCTATTGTGTTTAGGTTGCCACTGGGCACTAAGAAAATAATAACAGGGAATTTTAAAGAAGAGGGAGAGCGGGGGATAAGTAGTTTTGTGCGATAGTCAAGGCATCCTTCTTTGTTACCTTTATGTACTAGTTCTCTTCGAAAATATCGAATACTACCAAATAATACAAGACTATAAAAGATACCAATGCCGGAAATCAAACCTTCTCTAAAACAGGCGCAAATCTTTCTGAAGCAACACATCCACAGGTACAACATAATAAGACACAGTGAGGCCACGAAGCAAAAGGCTGTACAAATCGCTCATCTCATTGCTCCAAAAGAATCTGTAAACATACAAATGATTGAACTTGGAGCTTTACTCCATGATATTGGTCGAACACGAACACATGATATTACACATGGGTATGTTGGAGGGCAACTACTGCATCAAAATGGTTATCCATCAAGCGTAGTGAAAATCGTTGAACGACACGTTCTTGGTGGGTTCACACCGCAAGAGGCTCTTTTGGTGGGGCTTCCTAAACGCGATTTTGTACCGCACTCTTGGGAAGAGATCATTGTATGTGTAGCTGACAAATTGGGGTCCTATGAATGGAACGGCATCAATCAACCACAAAAATGGTTATCAAAAATGGATGTTCGTTTCGCGCAACTTCAGAAACGGTATGACGTTAGTGCACCATATCGGGCGTCTATGCAACGTGCTAGGAAATTCGCTCGTATGTTAGTCAATCTTGCTACACACGACTAACGTCTTTTATGGAGTTAGTATCATTGCAAGCATTGCCGGGTAGATTACTATTGCTGACAAGAAGATAATCAATGTAGTTAGAAGCGGAACAGTGAGATTATCAAATCCCGGGGGGCTTATTGCTTCGATTAATGTGGCGCTTATAGCACAAATCACACTAAGGATTGCGATTTGTGTTACATTAAAGACAGGCATTCCACCAGTCGCAAACACGTCCAGGAAAAGCCAACAAACCCATGCACCTAGCAGTGAACCGATGAATACGCTTATTGATCCTTCAAGGCTTCGAGTTGCGTTGCGAATGGTATACTTGTGTTTACCATATTTCGTCCCAATGATTGGGGCAATCCCATCACCCAAATACATTGCAGTCAAACCCAGAGCCGGGATGACAAAGAACGGTATGAGGTTTAGGAACAAGGTAAATGTTGCGACTAATAAGTTAATAGAAATTGCATAAAGAAATGGACCCCAAATGTGACCCGACAGATAGTCTTCTTCTCTAGCCATAACACCAAACATAGTTCTGAGACTCTTTACTGGGCTTCTTGGTGATGCTAAGAATATCAGAATTAACATCGGGAAAGATACTACAAGGGCTATCCATGCTTGTGAGTAAAATGGGACTGTAAAGATGGAAAATCCTGCAAATAGATGAATGATTTTTCGTGTAACGGTGGTTGGAAGGTTCTGCCATCGACGTAGTAGTTCGCCAATTACGATTACTCCAAATACCCATGCGTAAGCTATTGCAAGAGTGATAAAATCTTGAAGAGTAAGAATGAACTGCAATCTGTATTCACCCGAGTTTGTACTCGTCGCTTTATTTTATCATCTATTTATACTCGGTGGGCTATTCATCAAAGAGTCTTTAAGGAGTGGTTTAACTCTCTAATGCTACAATGGATCAAACCTATCGGGAAAATCTGCTCAGAAGTATCGCTGGAGAAATCACTCTTGCAGAAAACCCTGGACGAGTGATGCGAAAATGGCGTGAGCAATTTGGGGTAGCACAACATGATCTTGCTAAACAGCTTGATATATCTCCGTCTGTAATTAGTGATTATGAAAGTGGAAGACGGAAATCGCCACGGGTTGAGACAATACGAAAATTTGCTGAAAGCCTCATTGTTATTGACGAAAGCCGTGGGGGACAAATAGTCAACGCGTTTATTCGCCTTTTAGGACAAGAAATTCCGTCTGATATTCTTCTAGATATTCGTGAGTTTCCTGCTTCTATTCCCGCAAAATTGTTGACAGATCATTTGGAGTGCAAAACAATTGTTGAAGATGTTATTTCAGATAGGGAGATTTTCGGCTATACTACAATCGATAGCTTGAGAGTAATTCTTCAGCTGTCACCAGAACAAATGCTCAAACTATATGGTGCTACACCAAATCGAGCTGCAATTTTTACTCATGTCAGTACAGGGCGGTCACCCATGGTAGCAATTCGAACATCTCAAATGGGCTTAAATCCTGCTGTACGACCATCTGTTGTTATTTTGCATGGTCCAAAAAAGGTTGATTCAGTTGCATGTAAAATTGCTGAAGTTGAAAAGATTCCACTTTATCTATCGATGATAAAGGAAACTGAGGCCTTGATTCGTAAGCTTCGAAATTTCAAACCTGAGGTGTAACTTTCACGGTGCATACCCTCTACTTTGTTGGTACTGCTGGCTCTGGTAAATCAACACTCACTCATGCTTTTGCCAGTTGGTTAAAGAATGTTAACGTCAGCGTGGGAACAGTAAATCTAGATCCTGGAGTTTTGCATCTTCCATATGGGCCAGATATCGACGTTCGGGATTTTGTCTCGTTACAAGGAATTATGGAAAAGTATAATCTCGGTCCCAATGGAGGCTTAATAGCGGCTATAGATTTGATTAGCACACATCTTGAAACGCTACAAGAAGAAATCACTGACTTGGGCGTTGATTTTCTTCTTATGGATACTCCAGGTCAAATCGAATTATTTGCCTTCAGAGAAACCGGACCTTTAATCGTGTCTAGTCTTGGGGGAGAAAGCAGTATGTTAATCTATCTTGTAGATGCAGCCCTGGGAAAAACTCCCGCAGGATTAGTTTCTTCGCTTCTCCTTTCAGCTTCAGTG
>JAEOSA010000161.1 GCA_016840595.1 Candidatus Hermodarchaeota archaeon
GTAAATGGGAACAGCGGTCTTCATGGCTTGAGCCACAGAATTCGTAATCAAGGTGTCTGCGATGCCGTAGGCGATTTTTGCCACAGTGTTTGCAGTTGCGGGCATTACTACAAGGAAACGGTATGTGCTTTTTTGAAGCGTCCCCGCAATGAATGGAGTATTTGCGTCGATTTCGGTTCGTATCTTTGGACTAATGGCCTTCAAGTCTTCCATAAGTTTGTACCATTTAATCACTTGGAGACCCGCTTTTGAAAGAAATGCAAGCACTTTAACATCGTACTCAGTTACAATTTCTTTCATCACTTGAACTGAGTCAGTCATATAATCCCCAGCGCCAGTTATTGCCCAAGCAAACTTCACAGTCATCATCAATCACTTACAATTTCATTGAGTATAAGTGCTTATTTTCATTGCTTCTTGTCCTAGAGACCCTATTCCCTGATAGTAGAGAATCGATAAGGTAGAAAAATCAGAACCACAAGATATACGTTGGTGGATTTCATGAGTAATAGACCCCTTCGATTATTGGGAATATCAGGAAGCCCACGAAAAGCTGCCACAGAATTTGTGATTCAAGAAGCCCTGCGACATGCCAAAGAGAAGTATAACGCAGACACCCGGTACTTTTCGGTTAAGGGTAAAAAGCTCAACTTTTGCATTCATTGTGACCATTGCATTCGCACCCGAGAGGGCTGTGTCTTTAAGGATGATATGGAAGAAGTTTATGAGCTCTTAGAATGGGCTGATGCTTACATTCTTGGAAGTCCCGTGTATCAAGGCAACATCAGTGGACAACTCAAAACCCTCTTAGATCGAACACGTGCGATGGTAGCGAAGATGCCAACAGTGTTTGAAGGAAAAATTGGTGCAGCGGCAGCCATAGGTGGAGATCGCGTCGGCGGTCAAGAACCCACATTACGCTCAATTCATGACTTTTACACGATTAATCTCATTTTTTCAATCGGAGGCGGAGCCTTTGGAGCTAATCTCGGTGCCACCATTTGGTCAAAGGATAAGAAAGCCGCGGGGGCAGAAGCTGATAAACAAGGATTGAAGACACTTCACAAAACCGTCAATCGCCTTATTTCCGTGTCAAAAAAACTACGAGAATAACCACAAATACTCAAAGTTACTTTACTGATGTTTTTTGAAACCAAGATTAGTCTTTGAGAAGCTTTGTTTCAAATAATTTGGCAATGAGATAGGTGATGAGGATGCCAGACCAAAGACCCGCTAACCCAACTATGGAGGCTATTGGAATAGACTCGGTTAGAATTCGTGTAACAAGATAAGTGATTCCGAACAAGCCGATAGGAATAACCGCGAGGAAAAATGTGACGATGCCCACCAATATCATTTGCGTTACATGTTGCCCGATTTGAAATCCGGTTAATCGGCCTCCCCCGATAATTCGAGTGAATATGATCAGGGAAAGGTATGCAGTAACATAAACAACTCCTATCTGAGATATCGCGAGAAAATAGGAAACGGGGTTGTTTAAGGGTTTGAACAAGGAGATAATGATTACAAAGGCGGGGATGGATATGCTCATGATGGCAAGGAGTTGTGCTTTGGATCTGAGAATATTCTTGGTTTTCAAAGGTAGCGTCAAGGTGTAAGACATTCCTCGTGCTTCGACACCAAGGAAGAAGATGGAGAAGAACCCCATCATGATAGTTGGAATGGCTATTGAGATGACAACATCTGTTAAACTGATGACTCCAACGTCCCAAATAAATTGTAAGAAAATTGGAACCATCATTATTATTGGAAGAAAAAACATCATTGCTTGCCCAGGTGTACGTGTGGCAATACGCAAGTCTTTCCGAAATAGTGCCATGCTTAGTCCTTTGACCTTGACTGCAGCAGACCGGATAACACTGGGACCGGTTTGAACAATTCCTTCCGTACCGATTCGGACGAGAAATCTGCGAGCCCATCGAACTCCCCAAAAGGCTAAGAAAGCATAAAGGGGAACCACCAGAAGAGCCAACCAGAATAGTGGTGTACTAGGAATCCCTGAAGCTAGAACGACAAAGGTGCCCAATGAAAAGGGATAGAAAAAGTATAGAACTGACCAGATGGGTGCTAGGCTGATTGCTACCCCTTCCAGTAGGGGAATTATCATGCCGATGAGTTGAAAGGAGAGAGAAAAGCCGAGAATGGCAATGACCCATAAGAAGATGAAAAGAAGCCGTACTATTGAGCCGAGTCGTGATCCTCCTGCGCTTTGAATCCGCGTATAGAAATAAAGAGCGAGAATGAGCATGATAGTGATTGCAAGCCCAACGGTGATGAGAAATGCACCAAAACAGGCTAGTGTTCCTAAGATGGATTGAGTTGCGACTCCATATGCGATAGGAAACGCCAACATGACAGTGAACATTTGGGCATCGAATAAGCGAATGTAGGATAGTAAGGCGAGCTTGCCAGTATCAGACTGGGAAACTGGTAAGTATTGACCAATCGTAGCGGCATTAGTGGAAATGAACGAAGTAGATATCATAATTCCCCAAAATACCAGGAAGGCGAACCCTACTAGGCAAAATACTGAAACTGTAAAGGCAACCGTGATCCATCGATGTTCGACGAGTGTACCAAAGGCTCCAGTGATAGTCCCCCAGATTGTAAATCCAAACACAGCCGCTAGCATTCCAATGAAAAGAGTTACCATAAGTTTGTTGAACCGGGCATTGCTACGAGCTTTTTCAATCTGCTTCTCGACAGTTTGAGTCACCGCCCCTTGACTCATAGCCATCGCAGATCGAAACTGAACTTCAAAGGCAATTTTGCCTGCAATTCTCCAGGCTTCGCCCCAACTTATGTTATGTTTCAGCTCTGAGTCTTCAACCACGTCTTGTCGACCATCCAAGAAATTAGAGGTGATTATTTTTCGCCAGTGCTCGACGCAGCGCTTTTACCGTTTCAGCAACTTCTTCGTCTTGTTGAACAGCACGGAGGAAGATCTCCTCCAAAGAACCATGCGATTTCACCATTTCTCGAAGTTCGCTCACCGTTCCTTCAGCGACCATTCTTCCCTCATCAATGATACCAATACGATCACAGAGGCTTTCAGCCACTTCGAGAATATGACTACTAAACAGTATGCCACCGCCATTTTCTAAATGGATATTTAAAATATCCTTCAATACACGAACCGTTCGTGCATCTAGCCCACTAAAAGGTTCGTCCAAGACAAGTAATGGAGGATCATGTATTATTGCTGACATGATACTTGCCTTCTGTCGGTTACCATGGCTTAGGGTAGCAATGGGTTTATCATAATATTCAGCGAACTCGAAGGCATCAATGAGGGAGAGCATCCGATGTTCAACTTCAGTTTGATCTAAACGACGTACAGAGGCAACGAAATTGAAGAACTCTCGAGGAGTCAATGACTCATAAAGAATATGATCTTCAGGAACAAGTCCAATCCGTTTTTTCACCTCAATAGGCTGAGTCATAGGATCGAATCCAAACACTTGGACCTGACCTTCAGTAGGTGGAAGCAACCCGCTGACCATTCTCACCGTGGTAGTTTTGCCGGCACCATTGGGTCCAAGGAGCCCATAGATTTCACCAGCTTGAACTTTGAATGAAAGTTGGTTCACAGCAATAGTTTCACCGAAATTACGCACTAACTGGGTTGCCATAATTGGAACGCCATTACCCATGATGGATTCAGTCATAGTTTGTCTCCGATGTTCACCAAAGCAATTCATGGCTAAAAAATTTCGGATGCAGTAAACTTTCCTTACTCCCTTGTCTGTCGTTGATAAACAAGGGGAACTAGAACGGCTGAGAGTATCCCAAGCAGGGCCATGGCATAGAAACCGTAAATCCAACTACCAAGGTAGACCTGGCTAAGACCAATTATGATTATTCCAAATGCCCCAAGCCCAAACCGCGCAAAGAAGCTCCAACCAAATACTAGACCTCGACTTTGGGGATCTGAAAGGTCAGCTACCATGGTATTACTCGCCGCTTGAGCTGAGAAAAAGGAAAATCCAAAAAGTAGGATGGCAAAGATAAGCAGAGCATCATTGAACAGTGTTGGCGCGTATGGGATGGAGAGGAGTAACAAGGAGATACTAGTTAACAAAGACATGTAGACGAGGGTACTTTTCCAACCAAAATTATCAGTGAGCCGTCCACCCAATTCCTGACCGAAAATCCCTCCTACATAGACAAGAGTACCAAGGAATCCTGCTAGCAAGAGCAGTGCTCCAATCTCATCGGTGATGTAAATTGGAAGAGCGGTAACTGCTCCTCGATAAAGCATTCCTCTTCCAGCGAAAACCAGTGTAACAATTATCATGACGACAGGTGTCATTCGGCTGAAAAAGCCTTTTGACGATTTCGTATCTTTTTCGGGTTCAATCTGAACTGTATAGGGTTCAATATGCACACGGAGTAACACAAAGGCTAGGACAAATCCAACACCGGCTAAAAAGAGAAAAATAACCGGCCAGAACACGGTACTCAGAATGAACGCTGAGATGAGAGGAGCTGCCAGCTGTCCAAGACTGCCGCCAATACCATGACGCCCCAAAGCCTTCCCCCGATCCTTTTCGAAAGTATTTGAAACCCAGGCTGTCCCGGCAGGATGATAAAGTCCTGCCCCAAAGGCATAAACTACGAATAATAAGGCAATCACCCCAATTCCGAATGGCCAGAGGAAAAAGAGGGCAATTCCAGAACCAATGGAAAGGAGTAATCCGAGTGCAATTGTTAAACGGGGACCTATGCGGTCGCTCATTACTCCAGCAGGAAGAGCACCAAAGCCGAATATGAAGTAGGCAGGAGTATTTAGCAATATCACTACGAGCCCTTCCGTCCCAGGAGGTACGGGTGTGATTAGTAAGAGTTTAGCAGTGATAAAAGGAAGCGCAAGCATTAACAAGTGAACCAAACCATGAGAAGCGCC
>JAEOSA010000162.1 GCA_016840595.1 Candidatus Hermodarchaeota archaeon
GGCCGTCGGCAACGAGTGGACGAAACCCGTGTTATTCATTAACAAAGTCGACCGTCTCACCAAAGAGTTGAAGCTTAAGCCTGACAAGATTATCGAACGCTTCGGTTTAATCATCAAAGAAGTCAACGAGCAAATTGAAGCAGTGGCACCTGAACAATTTAAGAAAAGCTGGCAAGTTAACCCCGCTGATGGTCGAGTGATTTTTGGTTCTGCAAAAGATGGATGGGCATTTACCATTCCCATGCTCAAAGCCAAGGGTGTTGAAAACGCCCGATTCATCATTGAAAAATACGATGATGCCGTTCGAAACGATACCGATGAGCCCATTAAATGGCTTCGAGAAAACTTCCCACTCGACGATGCTCTCCTTGAAGTAATCATCTCCCATCTTCCCAGCCCCGATGAAGCTGCACCCTATCGAATGAAACGTTTATGGGGTGACCGAATCGATGAGGTGAAAGATATCAGTAGCCTGGGTGAAGCCGGTGATGACCCAGCTCGCCAAGCTGCTTTTGGAATGCGAACCGTTGACAGGAACGCACCCCTAGTAGGTATGATTACGAAAATCTTCATTCACCCACGAACCAAACGCCCAACGCTCATTGGACGAGTCTTTAGTGGAACACTCAAAGAAGGTGACGAAATCTACCTGCTCAACGCTAAACGCAGCCTACGAATCCGCCGACTCGGTGTACAAGAACTTGACAGCCTACTGCCGGTGCCAATAGTTCCTGCTGGCAACTTGTTCGCTTTGGAACTCCCTGAGATTCAACCTGCAGGTGAAACCTTCGTCCACATTGAAAACAAGGACTTCCCACCCTTCGAAAAAATCAGGTACGTCTCTGATCCAGTGGTGAGTCGAAGCATCAAGCCTGATAATCCCCAAGATCTCTCGAAACTGGGCGATGTGGTCAGGAAATGGGTGCTCGCGGATCCCACAGCAGTATTCCGAAAAGATGAGGACAGCGGCGAGTATATCCTCAGTGGAATTGATCCATTGCAAATTGAAATTCTTACCAAGCGAATTGCTGAAGAAATCAATATTGTCATCGGTATTCCCATCACTGTGTACCATGAGTCACCCATGGGAACTGGTTTTCGTATCCGTACGAAGTGCCCTGAAGCCCTAAACCGTATTGAACTACAAGTTGAACCACTCAAAGCTGAAGTCATTCAACTCATCCGAGACGGAAAACTCGACGAATACATGGATGAACGCACCCAATCCAAAGTTCTACGTGAAAATGCAGGATGGGACGCGAAAGAAGGGCGGAACATCTGGGCCATCGAAGGCACAAATATTCTGTTGAACAAGTCTCGGGGTGTACAACGGCTGGACCGCATCAAACCCTACGTCATCACAGCATTCCGCGATTTCTGCCTGAGTAGTGTCCTTGCCCGAGAACCCATCATGGGTATGAAAGTCAGTATGTATGATGCCACAGTGCACGAAGACCCCGCCCACACGAAAGCGGGACAAATCATGATCATGACTGCTTCGGGACTTAACATAAGCTTTCTCACCTCCAACCCAGGCCTCTATGAACCCGTTCTTCGTATTGATGTGAAGACTCCCGAGGACACCATGGGCAGCGTTATCAGTTACGTCACCCAACACCGGGGGAAAATCACTGGAACGGATACGAAAGGCGGAAACGCATTTCTAAGCGGAGAACTCCCTGCATCAGAAGCGTCACGAGGAATCGCCGACGAACTCCGAGGTGCAACCTCTGGAAGGGCGATTTTTGGCTACCAGTTTGAAAAGTTCCAAGTCCTTCCCAAAAGCCTTCAAAACGAAACAATACTCAGCATTCGCAAACGCAAGATCGATGAAGGTCGTGATATATCTGATGAACCACCAACAGTTGACGCCTTCAAGAACCGAATTTATCCTGAGTGGCAATCGGTAATGCCGCGATTACGGGAGCATCTTCGAACTCAAGAAAAGAAGGCATTTGTCCCGGAGTTATTGACCCGCCTTCTCGGTGAGGAATAGGGAAACATAGAATTGTGGAGACTGGTAACTAATACCAGCTCCAACACCTCTCTTTTATCTCCGTTTCATACCAAAATCAAATCAGTGGGTATACCATTTTAGAAACTCCCGTGAACCCTAATAGGACACTCCATGGACGCGAAACCTTTTCATGTTTCACGGTCTTGAAACCCAATCGTTTATACAGCGCTTTTGCTCGAACATTCTCATCGACGACTTCGAGCAGAACCGATAGAAATCCTTTAGATTTTGCATACTTTATAAATTCTTTAACAATACGAGTTCCTACGCCATGTCCACGAGCCTCGTCAGTGACTGATAGATAGTTTAATTCGAACACGCCTTTTCGCTTCTGATCAAAAAGGAAAGGGAGAGCAACAACAAGACTGCGCAATGCACGGAAATGATAGGCTCGAAGCCACGGAATCAATTTAATCTCAACAAGTTCACCTTCAGTGGTTCTGGCTCCAGCGACTCCAATGATTTTTCCATCCTTCAAAGCTACAAGAAGGTATTTGTCGTTAATTCGTGAGGTAATAAAGGCGATAGCTTTCTCTCGAGGACCTAGAGTAAATCGAAGTTTGTGTTCAAAGGCATCATAGATAATTCTCGCTACTCGTCGGTATTGACCTTTGGGAATACCCCATTGAAGTTCAATAGTCACGTGAACTCCTCAATTTCCTTGTTGTTCGATTACTAAAAAAGAAAGGGTTCAGCGACCTGAGAGGGTTCGTATAATGGCGGTTATGAATCCGACAAGGGTGAACAGGAACCGGAGACCAAACTCTGAGGGAGAAGGATAATAGAGAATATGTGGCGGTGTGAAGGGATCGGAAAGGTCATGACCTAGAGGGTTTTCACGGTGTTGATAGTACCATTGCCAGAGAATGCGACGGTCAAGACGGCAAAGTGGAATCGTCAGTTCATGTTGGAGTGGATTTGGTTTTTTGTCTTTTCGACGATGGTGTTGCCATTGGTTCCATTTGATGCCAGTGAAGACATGGAAGCAATTAATGATTCGCACTAAGGGCCGTTGATCAATAAATACTAGGTTATAGAGTGGTTGGTCCAGTACCCAGATTTCATAGGTGTGCCGACCCCAGGGAAAGGATTCAAAGGAACTCGTTTTGCGGCGTATGGCTCCTGACCGCACCTGTTTCACATGACGATAGACCTCTACTCCATGTCCTCCGTATCTGGCTGGGCCGGCGCATGCAATGACGACCCTTTCTAACGAACTGTGTTGGAGATTGAAATGTATCTGTATCTGTTCATAATCGTGTTCGTGGTCTTTGTTGAACTGGCGCCAGTAGCAATCTTGTCGTGTCCAATACACTTCGTAAATAATACAAAGTCGATGATGCCGTTCGTCATAGACACATCGATATGCCATAAATTTAGGTGGAACTGGTTGTTTTCCATGTCCCTTAGGGTCTATGATGATGGGTTTGTAACGTAAGGCTAGTTCATCACAAAACGCTACGTCGAAGGCTGGTGAAACGAAGGGGTCACTTTTGTCGAACTCGAGCCTATAATCTCGCCCTTCTAATGTGACGTTCATCACAAGCAACTCTATATTCAAATGGAGGTTCAGTAATTAGATGACTTCTCTTGGAAACGCTAAGTAGTTTTCTGCCTATGAAAACAGGATATAGAGGAATCTGGGAGTTCGGGGTAATTGGAGATTCTTCACTTTGCGACGTAGCCTTTATTTGAGGTTCGACAATTAACGATGTTTTTCTTAATGTGATAACAAGGCTTAAAAGTAACCACAATGCGAACACTCGATGGACAGATGTTCCCAAGCGTCTATTGTAACCTATTCTACTATTTTAACCGTTGGCACTTCACTTCCCCAAAAAAACACCAATAAAAAATCACGGATGCTTCGACAATGCTCAATGTACTACTGGACCTAGCAATTGCCTTGGTGGTCCTGATACCACTAGCTCTCATAGCTTATAAGAAAAATCTCCTCACCAAATCGGGACTAGTAGCCGCGTTTGTCGTAGGATTGGGCGTCTGGATGTTAGCCTCTTGGGCATGGTTTCTCATTTTCTTAGCATTCTTCATGGTAACCGCATTATTCACACATTACAAGTATCACAAGAAACGATCGCTTGGAGCCGCACAGGATAAGAGTGGTGCTCGTAGTTGGAGAAACGTCATGGCTAATGGAATCCTTCCCTTAGGCTTCGTACTCTTCGGCTTTATTTTAATAGCTCTTGGTGGAGGTTGGGATGCTTATGGTCGAACAGTTGTCGGAGTGGGCATACTCTTTATTCCTCTCCCGGTAATGGGCATAACCTTCGCCGCCTTTTTGGGAGCCTTGGCAACCCACTGTGCTGACACCCTTGCCACGGAGATTGGCCTCCTCAATCCAACACCACCTCGTTTAATCACAAAACCGTGGGAAACCGTTCCAGCGGGAACCTCTGGCGGAGTTTCATTGATGGGTGAAATTGCCACCATCCTCGGATCCCTACTAATTGGTGGTGCCGCCGCTCTTCTTGCTGCACCCTTTTGGTACGCTCTGATTGGAGCACCACCGTTATTTGAATTGGTGAATTTTGCGCCAGTAACAATGGTATTAGTAGCGCTTTTTGGTGGCTTAGTGGGCTGTACAATTGACAGCCTCTTTGGTGCAACCATTCAAGGACATTGGCGATGCCAGGTGTGCGATAAGAAAACCGAGAAGAAAGTCCATTGTGGAGAAGCAGCGGACTACCTTCGTGGAAACCGATTTTTTGATAATAACATGGTAAATCTTTTCTCGGGTTTAATTGGAGCCCTAGCCGCAATATGGCTTTACCTGACACTACTTGGTATTGGTTTCGCGTAGAACATTCCGTTAATACGGAAAATTCAGTTTGAATAGCAATTTCCTCAGTCCACCCTACGTATTTCT
>JAEOSA010000163.1 GCA_016840595.1 Candidatus Hermodarchaeota archaeon
GAGTGGTTTGCGTAATTCTGGTGTGGGCATTCGCATGGACTTGTGTGGCGATGAACATGGCGTCATCGGATTCTGCATATGCTTGGGTTAGGAGTGCCACGAGGACAGCATACCCCACTCGTTTAAGTTGGGTTGCATCACATTTATCCACGGTATCGAGGCTGCTATGATAAAACGAGTCAGGCCAAAAGTTGAGCATGGGGCATGGGACGCCAACTGTTGAATCGACAAACATGACGTGATCGCTGCCTCCTCCAAAACCTTTTGTTTCGTAATGGAATGGCTGGGTGCTTCCATCGGGGGCTAGCAATCGGGGTTCGTTTCCTGCAGCCTCTAAATGGTAATCAAGGAGATCGTTGATGAAACTTGGTAAGGAATCGGGAGTTCGGAGTAGGGTGAGGGTTCCACCACAAAGGCTTGGGTTCTCGCCAACCATGTCACAATTGATGGCACTGAGCGTTCGATGGGCAAATTCGGGGTGAGCATTGAGATAGGCGATGGTGCCATAGTATTCTGGCACCCAGAGGAAGCGAATCGTTCTGAGTGGTTGGGGGAGTTTTCCATCTTGGATTAGTGATGTGATTGTTCGAGCCAGTTCCATAAGTAATGCGCTGCCACTTGCATTGTCGTTAGCGCTTGGACGTGGATGGCACAGATGGGCTATAAGTGCCACTTCTTCGGTTGGAAATTCGCTTCCTTCAATGACGGCGGTCAGTACACGTTGCTCGCCTTTGAAAAGTTCTGCATCGCCCTTGGCATGGACGAGGACTTCGTGTTCAGTCTCGATGAGTCGTCGAAGGCGAGTGCCGACCTTACCGGATACGGAAAATGCAAAACCGACTTTATCTTTCTCTTTGGCATTTGGCCAAATCCCTTGGTATGATACGAGCGTCGGATGTTTCGTCCGCTTTTCAAGGGGTGGGTAATAGATGTGGCCTATTGCTCCGTGTTTATACACCGCTTCTTTATGTACTAGTGATGGACGTCCTGTTGCTAGAACGATTTTTCCTTTCACATACACCTTGCGATAATCCTTCTCCCGGGTTCCGTCTTCGACATAGACGAGGGGTGCAGTGACGTCAGTTTTTTGGCTGTGGGCAACGACACTTACTGGAGTTTCACTAAATCGAGCTAGGATTTCCGGTTTCGGGTTGACAAGTCGAAGCTCGCCGTCAGCAATACGCCATCCCATTGGGGCTGTCCATTCCCAGGTTCGGGTTTTTCCATCCGCTGGATACGTTTCAACATGTGTGGAAATACCAGGGAACTGATCGATGACCTGCTTGACATAATAGATGGCGTCATGAAATCCCGGTGATGCTTGGATTCGGTGAAATCGTGTGATTTCAGCAACATAGTCCTTGGCAATGGCACCGGATAATTCGTCAATGATTACATCACGAAACTTAGTGTGGAACATCGCTCGTCATCATCCTCTGAGTGACGGTGTGTTCTCTAAACCTACAAAAACCTAGCCTTTAGCGTTCCTTTAGAGGATCTTTCTATGTTATTAGAATGGATTTCATTAAATCGACAATGGGGAAATCTTAATTTCACCTAAATAATCCGCAATTGGTGTTTTCAGGCTCTCTGAATCTGCACCATCTTTAAAAGTTATTGTAGCTATTGAGACTGTAAGAAGGTGAGGGTACTGTCCGTGCGCCTCCAAGTATATGATGTCGTTGAAACTGGAGAACTCATGGAACTATCAATTCCTGGGGAACTCAAAACAGAGCTTGGTCCTGATCGAGTCCTTATCATTGTAAATGACGACGATCGGAAGATTTGGCTTTGGAAAGGAGCTGAAGCGGGTGTCCGCAAGAAGTTCATTGCGGCACGTCAAGGACAGGCAGTTCGCAGTCAACGTGGACTTGTCTACAAAGTCATGTCTATTGATGGAGGAGAAGAACCGGATGCTTTTCTCGCCTTGCTTGGTGAAAAACCAAAGACTCCTGCCCCTAAACCCGAAGTCGCGGTACAAGTCGATCTTCCGGACAAAACCATCGAGATGACGGCTGATGAACCTCCATCGCCTCCACCGAAGTCTAAACCTAAGCCCAAGCCAAAGGCTACGGTGCCGAAACCTAGACCTGTAACAATTCCTGAGCCATCGAGTCAGCTTGGAATAGAATATAACGGTGCTGAACAACAATGGCCACAGCGAGGTACCGTGTCTAGCACTGTTCCTGTCCCAGCCCAAGATGACATCGTTGGTCGTGTAGCCAACACATCACCACCTCCGGGTTACAGTCGCGAACTTGTAATCATCGGACAAGAAGTTTTTACATCTGTTGATCGAACAGTCACTTTTCTAGGAAAATCTCAGACAACTAGCCAACTTGAACGAACTCGAACCATTCCTGATGGACCTTTCTTTGGCGGTGAATATACACCTCGAATCCTCGTGGAAGATGGACGAGTACTAGCAACCGAGTTTTTTAAGAAAAGCGATGATAGTTCGCATGGTCTACGGGAAGCTACCGCAGAGGCTGATGTCGGAGAACTTATAGATATTTTCCGAATCACAACCGCGACCGCAGACGTTGACGAAGCGAAACCAAGATCCAAAAAGAAGAAGAAAAAGGCTTCCAAGTAACATACGGCTTCGTTCTTCTTGCTTGTTTTTTCCGAGTTCATGAAGATTTTAAAGCTATTATTGGAACTCTCCCTTTGTGCAATAATATTAAAGGGTGCATTTGTTAGCACTCACCAACCAAATAACAACTGGAGAGAATTTCCATGAGTCCCGCTTGTCGTAAATGTGGAGCAACCCTGAAGAAGGGTGCTCAATTCTGTAGAATGTGTGGAACCCCCGTATCGCCATCTCAAGTTCAGGCCAAGCAAGTTACTCCTTCGGGTCCAATTCGAGGGAAGTGTAGTAATTGCGGAAAAGATCTGAGGGGTTCTGAAAAATTCTGTACAGGTTGTGGAACAAGCTTAGAAGACGTAGCTCCCAGTCCCGTTGAGGGTGTTGCTCCAGGAGCGTGTCCTAACTGTGGATACGCCAACAATCCTCCAACTTCAAATTACTGTATTAATTGTGGACAAACACTTCCTGATGCATCACCTACTCGCCCAACACCTGTGGAAGAAATCTCTGAAGCAGTTGGACCAGTCGTGTGCACCTCTTGTGGTATAGAAGCAAAGCGAGGAGCCAAGTTTTGTACCTACTGTGGTAGTACTCTCACTGTCAGTGAAACAACAGCTGGTAAGCCTTCTGCAGTACCAGAAGAATCTTCGCCTGTCACTACTACAATTCCTGATACTGTAACTGTGGATCCCATTCCTGTACCTTCGGAGGTCTTGGCTAGCTTGATGGCTCGGGGTCGTCAACTAGTCTTGGAAGAAGAGTATGTGAAAAATGGGGCAAAATCAGATAAACTTCTTGACGAGCTAAGTAAAGCTGCGGCGGATAGTGATTTTGCATTAGAAGATCTCATTGACAATTACATCAATGAACGGGCTGAACTCGACCGCCTTGAAGCCTTGCATGAAAAAGGGGAAGTCAGTGAGCGAGTTTATGAAAGGCTATTGAAGGAATATGAAGAGAAGCTCGGAAAAATGGATGAAGAGATTCAGAAGGGAACAGGTCAGCTTGAGGGATATCAAGTGCAAATCAAACTTGACCACGCCGAAGTAAAAGAAGAGCTTGAAACCGTAAAGGCCCGAATGGCCATTGGGGATGACATTGATGAAGGGGAGAAACAAACGGCGAAACTCACAGACAAGGCTGAACGGCTTAATTATGCTCTAATTGCCACCCAGCACATCCTCAAAAAGGAGTCGACCATGCGGAATGGTCCCCTAACACGGTTCGAAATAACAGAAACAACCGTAGCGGACTCAAAGGTAACCGCTGCAGAGCCAGAACCCGAAGAAGCGGAAGATTCATCAGATCAGGAAACTGACGCACCTGAGCCACAACCCGAATCACGGCAACCTGATGCAGAAGCTGGAAAAATCTGTACTCAGTGTGGTCGCGTTACTGCATCTGGAGCCCAATTTTGTATACATTGTGGAGGTCCACTTTAGCTGGCACCCACGAAATCATATTGTGATGCCTTGTGCATCGAGTTCTTCGAAGAACGCATCCGTCATTTTCGCCCGATACTCAAATCCGCCCAATCCTGAAGCTAGCATGAGTGGACGTATCTCTGTCATCAATTCTTCGCGACTTCGGAGCTGGACATCTGAAATCTCCCGAAGATCTTTAGCACCTAATTGTCCTCCAACCACACGGGCGAGGAACACGTAGGAAACCCAGGGAATTGAGGGGCGGTTTCCACAAGAGAGTAACACGTGGGATTCTAACACAAATCGCTCGATTTCAACATCAAACCCGGTTTCTTCTCGAGCTTCCCGTTTTGCAGCAAGGTGGAGACTTTCTGACGGATTAGCACCACCGGAGGGTGCTCGGACAATGCCGGATTGTGCATAAGCGTGTTTTTCAATCACTACGATTTTTCCCTTGTGTCGAATGAAAATAGTGACATCGTGGTAACGTCCACGGCTGGCGGAATCTTCAACTAATACAAATTCTTCGGGGAGCATTTCCACTGCGAATTCCACACGCCGCGGCACACCATACTCTTGGTGTAAGGTGGATAGTTCCGTGTGGAAATCCTCATGCGCCACTCTCAATAACCTCAAATGGCAGAAGAAGGCTCTCCCTAAAAGGCTGATGGAATGCCCACGTAACCAATGGGGTGGCTTCACAGAAATAGTGGGGAAGGGACGGGCTCTGGCAACCCGTCCATTCGACCTTACGCCGTTGGTTTGGTCTATTCCCCGGAGGCTTGTTTGGGCTCTTCCTCTGGCTTCTTGGATCGTAGTTGAAGTAGTAGGGGTGTTCCGAGGTAGAAGAGAATCTGACCAAGGTAACC
>JAEOSA010000164.1 GCA_016840595.1 Candidatus Hermodarchaeota archaeon
GTGAGCCAAGAAGTCTTTCGCGGTATTGAAGTGGTGAGAGCCTTTGGTACAGAGACAAAAGAAGAAGAGAAATTCGGCGAGGTAACAGGAGTTTATGAGCAACTCACAGCTCGTGAAGGTCGGCTTGCAGCCTTCTTTATTCCGACCTTGATTTTAACTGGAATCACGGCAACTGCTTTCATTTTTGGTGCCTATCAAGTAATTAGTGGTGTCTTCACGGTAGGGACGTTGGTGTCTATTCTTGGACTTATTGCCGCTGTTGAGGGATTTAGCTTCATGCTCCCTCGATTTCTACTCGTTATCCGAGGGGGTCACGTTAACGCCCAACGTATTATCAATCTACTCAACTGGAAAGACCCCTTGCAAGAACCCGAACAACGATTGACTAATGTTGATTGGACTGGTGACATTGTCTTTGATAACGTGAGTTTTCAATATACAAACGAAAATGGGCATAATGGAACTTATTCACTCAAAAACATCAACTTCACTATTCCCAGTGGTTCTCGGGTTGCCCTCATTGGAGGACCTGGAGGTGGAAAAAGTACCATTTTGAAACTGCTTTTACGTCTATATGATCCCACCAAAGGACGCATACAAATTGGTGGAGTTGACCTTCACAATGTGACAACGAGGGATGTTCGAGCTGCAGTTGGTCTTGTAGAGCAGGACATCTTTCTCTTTCGAATGAGTATTCATGATAACATTGGCTTTGGTCGGGTGGATGCCAGTGAAGAAGACATCATGGAGGCAGCAAATAAAGCTCAGGCTCACGAATTCATCACTCAACTACCCGAGGGCTATGACACGATCATCGGAGAACGCGGGATGACACTTAGCGGTGGTCAACGTCAACGATTAGCCATTGCCCGAACTCTTGTTCAAAATCCAAAAATTCTGCTTCTGGATGACTCAGTTAGTGCCATTGATGCAGAAACTGAGTTCTCCCTTCGCAAAGCCTTAGATGAAGTTATGAAAAAACGAACCAGCATTACAGTAACTCAACGACTACGAACACTTCTGGAATCAGACTTGATTTTAATTGTCGACAAGGGAGAACTCATTGCTTCAGGGACCCATGACGAATTGATTCGCAGTTCTCAGCATTACCAACGGATCTTTGAGAGGTTACCTGGAGCATTATCTTATGTTCGTAGATTATACAAACAGGAGGGGGGTAACTAAATGGCGATTCGTCGAGGACCGACCGCTCTGGCGGGTGAAAGACGTAAACGGAGTCGCTCAATTCGTGTGCTCCTAGGATCCATGTTTGGGTATCTCGGGCGATTTAGGAAGTTGATAGCTTTTGCTTCTGTCCTTGCGATAGTCGCCACTGTTTTTCGAGCGATTGATCCAGTTATATTAGCTACTGGTATTGACTTGGTGCTCGTACCAGGAAGTACAATTCTTGGCGTATTCTTTTTAGGTGCACTCTATGCAATTTTCCGATTAATTAGTTGGACTCTGAGCTCGATTTATACTTGGATTTTATCTGGGGCACAGGCAGGATTTGTCCGTTCCCTCCAGCAGGATGTTTATAAAAAACTCATTGGAGCAGATTTGTCCTACTTTCGAGCAAAACAGAGTGGTGACATTACATCGAGAGTAACCACGGATACAGATAATCTTGCTCAGGGTGTCCAGATTGTTATTGATATCAGCAGTCAGCTGTTACTTCTCATCGCGACAAGTATCATCATGTGGTTAGTCGCACCAGCTGTCGCATTAACCTCCTTGGTCGTAGTACCTGTGGTTATCCTTATCGTCGTTCTTTTCGGAACCGTTGGACAACGTACGATGCTTGCCTCTCAACGTGCAACTGGTTTTGTTTCTGGACAAATCGCAGAAAACCTCAGCGGTATACATGTCGCTAAAGCCTTCAATCGTGAAGATGAAACTGCAGGCATCTTAGAAGAACTAAATCAGGAATCCTATCGCTATGGTTTCCGATTTATGATGCTCATGACCTTGATGATGCCACTAGTTCGTGCCACTGGTATTGCTGCAACAGCTGCAGTTCTCTTTGTTGCTGGCAGTTTAGCGGTGGGAACAGCTCCGCTCCTCACCATTGGTGAAGTATTTTTGGGAATTATTTTGATTCAACGATTTTTGTGGCCTCTACTTTCATTAAGCATGATGGTAACACAGTTCCAAGCTGCTCTCAGCTCAATGGACCGACTTATGGATGTTCTTGAAGCCGAACCCACCATAACGGATAGCATAAATGCTACACCACTAAAGCCTTCAAACGATGGAATCACCTTTGACCAGGTAAGCTTTGCCTACATTGAAGACACAGAGGTTCTCAAGGATGCAACCTTTGAAGTGCAACCTGGTGAGCTTGTAGCTATAGTGGGTCACACTGGGGCGGGTAAAACAACTATTGCAGCACTCATCAATCGGTTTTATGACCCCCAAGAAGGACGCGTTCTGATTGGAAAACAGGATATTCGGGATGTGACTTTGGAATCATTACATGACACGGTCGCATTGATTGCCCAAGAACCCTATTTGTTTGATGATACCGTATTGGAAAATATTCGATATGGTCGACCCGATGCTACAGATGAAGAGATCATTGAACTTTCCCGCCTAATTGGAGCACATGATTTTATTGAGGTGTTACCACAGGGCTATGATACGATGCTAAGTGAGGGGGGAAAGAACCTGAGTATTGGGCAAGTACAAATGATTTCAATCGCTCGAACTATGCTTGCAGATCCCAAGATTCTAATTTTGGATGAGGCAACAAGCCGATTGGATGCCTACTCAGAATCCTTGGTGCAAGCAGCTCAAGAGAAACTGTTTGCGAATCGCACGACGGTTGTAATTGCCCACCGATTAACAACGATTGCCAATGCATCCAGGGTATTGGTTTTTGAACATGGAGAATTGGTTGAGCAGGGGACACACGATGAGCTTCTTGCACTCGGTGGACGTTACAAAGCAATCTATGACACTTATTACGCCCATCAAACGGCTGAAGAAATATCTGAAGAGGTGTTACGTATTGCTCAGGAGGAACTGGGAAAAACACCCATGCGAGCTGAACCACCAGACCAAGCCCCGAAGAAAGAGCTGATGAAACGAAAATAGAACCCGCCTTTTCTACTCCGTGAACCTGGTTTCTACCCTTTGAATCAAACCTGAAAGCATTCGCTAGTTTGAATAGCGAAGCGATTACTTGTGACTTAAAGGTAATCACTACTCAGACGTGCGTGCTCGAACAAACCAATAGCCAAGACTAGATATGATAAGGCTCACACCAGCGAAGACGATGAAATATCCAGTAAACACTGTCCAGGCATACGGGGGTTGCAGTAAGTTCCATGCAGCCCAAACGATACCCGCACCCATAATGATTCCACCAATGGATTCGATTTGCCGACGATAAGTATCCCCGAAAATCACACGTAGGATGAGTACAATAACACTGATGATTAGCGTTCCAATAGTGAACTGGTAGATTATTGTGTAGAATCCGATATGGTTTGCAGGGGTTGCAGGTACCCACCACCAGAAGCCAGGAACCACTTCTTGCCAAACAATATCGGTGACGAAAGCGATGAGTTGGGCAAAAAAGCTCGGATAAATAATAAAGATGATCGCTAGTAGGATTATGATTAGGCCAAACGTGACTGCGCCCAAAATATCAGGTCCTTCATCAATTTTTCTTGTCAACATAAAAACCTCCGCGGTATTATTCTAATCACTCCTGTCCCCTTAGGGAACGCTTCCTCCGAACTGAATTGAATGCACAGACGAGAATGAGAATCCCAATGATAAGCGCAACAATGGGACCAATCAACATCCATAATTGTATTCCCAAGACAAGAGAATATCCAAGCCCGATAATGATGACACCAAATATGATGCCAAAGATGGCTCCTCCTCCGGTGACACCAAAACATTCCTCTTCAGCGCGTTCACCAACTCTCCGCCCCCGAGCTCTAGCACGTTTTTCAAAGTCTTTCCTCGGGGCGAGAGCTGTTCCACATTTCTTACAGAAATCTGCTGTATCAGCGTTTTCTGATCCACATTTCTGGCAATACACCATGAGGAACACCTCACCCAGCAGTAGCGTGCCTTCTCTTCTTAAGACTTTGGGGTTTCCCCAAAAATCATCAAAGCAAGATATTGGACAATGAGAAGTTTTAATAAGTGAATTCATATGGCTCTAAATGGGGACCGGGAAAACAAACCCGTCCGGAGTGGCGAATATTTAGGCACTTCCTCTCCCCTAGAAACCATTCCCTCTCCCCTCCAATTGTGTCCTTTTTCGGAAGTGTCTGAATCGCCATAACTCCGGCCCCCTCCACTTTTCATGATTAGATACTGAAAAGACATAAGGATTAAATCGTCAAGCAGAAGATAACGCATTCACATTTGGTTGGAATGTGGATTCGTGAAAATTCTCTTCGTTGAGCCACCAAAGGATCCCTGGTTTATTATGGGAGAGTATATTCCTCCTCCTTTGGGGCTTCTATGTTTGGCGGGATATCTTGAAGCACATTATCCAGACGCTGAGATTCAGGTGATGGATTGTCAAGCGGAGGAAGCAAACTGGGAAGATGTGACAAAACGTATTGAGACCTTTCAACCAGATTTTGTGGCCCCAAGCACCGTTTCTACATGCAATTCCAACATCACGATACAGGCTGCTACTATTGCCAAACAAATAGATGATGAGATTTGGACAGTGATCGGAGGGCAGCACTTCTCAGCCCTCGCACAAGGCACATTGAAAGCGTTCCCCCAACTGGATTTCATTATAAGAGGCGAAGGAGAAGTCACATTAGTCGAACTAGTCCGTGCCTTGAAATCAGGGTCGTCACTGAGTAAAGTGAAAGGATTGTCTTTT
>JAEOSA010000165.1 GCA_016840595.1 Candidatus Hermodarchaeota archaeon
GTGCTATTATCATTGGCCTTCTTCTTGCTAAAGGTGTCACTGTTATACCAATGGAGATATTATTTGTTTGAGCAGCTATAGCAGACAAAATAATCCATGGATCCAATACATCTTGATCTGGTGCCCATGGTAGGAAAACATGATCCCATAAAAAGAACCCATCCCACCCATATTCTTCTCCACTCTTAGCTAACTTGACATAATCTTGAGGATTACTTGTAATTCCATGATTAGCAATATATATGCCGAATTTTACCTTCTTACTCAAAAAAATCACCAAAAATAATGCTGTTAAATCTTTAAAAACATATTTGACTATGAAACAGGCGAAATGTTCGAGGTCAAAGGGACTCAACGGTGGTATACATGCCCACGAACCGAATTAAAGCAGAAAGCATCATCCCCACTAAACTTAGCACCATTCGAACGGTGGAAGGCGAAAAAGCCATAGCTGAAGATTTTAGTGACTATTTGACGGATGAAGCCCGGTTTGGAGATGGAAGAGCCGAACGCCTGTTTTATGCCCATTCTGAGGCCGATGTTGTTGCTGTCATCCGATGGGCAAATGAAACAAAAACACCCTTGACGATTTCTGCAGGACGCACGGGTCTGACTGGTGGTGCTGTCCCACAAGAAGGAGCACTCCTGACTTTAGAGTTGATGACTAACCTTCTTGGGATAGGCTTTGACCAATCTCAGAAGCGCTGGTATCTTCGGGCTGAACCGGGTGTTACCTTAGAAACCCTCAACTCTGCAATTTTGAAAAAACAGTTGGATGTATTGAAAGGAAAAGGAACTCATGAAGAGCAGAAAGCATTAGAAGAGTTTCTTAAAGATCCACAAACGTATTTCTTTCCGCCGGATCCCACGGAAATGACCGCTCATCTCGGTGGTTCTGTTGCAGCGAATGCGTCGGGCGCTCGATCTTTTCGGTACAAGGCCATCCGTCAATGGATTCGCAAGATTCGTGTAGTGCTTGCTAACGGTGATGTTCTTACAATTCCCCGAGGCGAGTTTTTTGCGGATAATGGTCTGTTCCAAATCGTGCTCTCGAACGGTTCAGCACTTGATGTGGAAATCCCCGAGTATACAATGCCTACAACGAAGAATGCGGCAGGCCTTTTTGCGCATCCTAAAATGGATTTAATCGATCTCTTCATAGGTTGTGAAGGCATCCTGGGGATTGTGACGGAGGCAGAAGTATGGCTCGAAAAATATCCTGAACAGGCTCTTACTATCTTTGCATTTTTCCCCTCTGAGGAGGCAGCCATTAACTTCGTGAAAGCAGTGCGAAGCGAAACGAGCCCAGTCCAACCCACCCTCATTGAATATTTTGATTCTCATGCAGTACAAATGCTCCGTGATGCTAGAGCGAATGGGACTGCGGGTGTTACGGTGCCACCCCAAGTAGAACAATGCCAGGCCATTATTTTCTTTGAGATACCCTTCATGGAAGCCGAAATGGAGCCCGCATTCTTGGCTGCGCAGGAACTACTCAGTGAGCATGGAATTGGAATGGATGATACTTGGGCCGGAATTGATCCAGGCGACCTAGATAAAATGAAAGCTGTCCGTCACCTTGTCCCTGAAACCGTAAATGCATTAATCGCCCAACGAAAACAGAAACATTCACGAGTCCACAAACTTGGCACAGACATGGCTGTACCAGATGAACACTTAGAGACAATTCTTGCCTTCTATAAAAAGCTCTTAGAAGAAGCAAAAATGGAATACATTATCTTTGGGCATATTGGCGATAATCATCTTCATGTCAATATTCTCCCACGAACCAATGAGGAAGTCGATGAAGGGATGCGCATTTACCAACGATTTGCCCGAAAAGCTGTAGAGCTAGGAGGAACCGTGAGTGCTGAACACGGGATTGGAAAACTTAAACGACCTTTCCTAAAAGTCATGTATGGAGAAGCTGGTTTGCAGGAAATGGCTGCGGTGAAAAAAGTGCTTGATCCTGAATGGATATTGAATCCCGGGAATATGATTCCAAAACCTGGGGAATCCTTGGAGGCCCTAGAAGCCTAGATTACACAGAACAGAGGTAAAAAGCGTGAGCAAAAATAATTCCGTGACCTTAGCAGCCATCCAGATTGAACCCGCACCTAATCCAACTGACACATTTCTACAAATTAAGGAGCGCCTCAATCAAATTCAATCCCAAAACGAAACGCCCGATTGCGTTGTTCTACCAGAATATGCATTTGGAACTTTTCGTGAATGGGCGGCTACGAAGCAGGAAAGTGATCAACTTACGAAACGGATTCATGATTCCATCAGCCACTTAGCTAAAGAGTACAAAATTCCAATTGTAGCAGGAACGGTGCCATATCAAACGGAAAAACACAAATGGCGAAATCGATCCTACCTGTTCTCGTCTAATGGAGAAATACTAGGAAGTTATGATAAACAGCACCCGTTCCGTGCAGAGAAACGCTTAGGATTAGAAGCAGGGACTCGAACACCTACATTCAAAATCCGGAATTTTCGTGTAGCGATTCTAATTTGCTCTGATCTCTGGTTTCATAACCTTGTTTCTCAAATTGCATCCGAAGTTGATTTTCTGGCAGTTCCCACTATGACGACAGTTCTAGATTCGGAACATATTCAGTATGGCCAATGGGCGTGGCAGTCCCTTATCGCTATTCGCGCAAAGGAATACACGATACCCATTGTAAGTGCGGACCAAGCTTCACGTGAGTATGCCCCTGGTGTATTTACTTGCGGTGGATCCTGTATTGCAGACCCATCCTATCGATTTCGAAATACCGAGGGACCATCCTCTCAGGCACTAAAGATTGCACCCACAAATGCTGCAGCTGTCGTTGCTAGCCGAATTTCTATAAAGAATATCCGCGATTATAAGGCATATCGACAAGAGGTCGGATTACGGGAGTAAAAAGAGGAAGAATCCTCCAACAAGGGTGTCTTGTTGGAGGAGGATTAGAGTATTCATGACGTGACTGGTTCGGATTTAGGTTTCTTAGGTCGAATTATCATTATGATAACGGCTATCAAAATGATAATGACTAGCACCATAGCAACGTAGATCCAGTTTTGCATCAACCATTGGATAATATCGAACGGCGGGGGTGTGGGTGTTGTCGGTGGACTAATTGTAAAGAGAGCTGATGGTGGTCCAAGAGTATCGGTTACATCAGCATCTGCAAAGGTGCATCGCACATAGTAGGAACCGATGGAGAGCACTGAGACGTTAAGACCAGCTATTTGCCATTCACTACCCGTCCAGGTCAAATCTCCAGTGAGCCCTGTTACAGAACCTGTTGAGTTATCGTAGATCGCATAGGTGTGAGTAGTTGCCTCAATGTCATCCAGAGAACCATGAGCAGGGTTACTACAGGTAGCCGTCACACCAGTAATATCAAGGGAAGTTGTTGCCGCTGTAAACGATATCGTAGGTTGAGAAACATCAATCCAATGCTCAACACCAACGGTACTTTCAAACGGAATGTAATTATGAGCGGTCACTGTGACATTGACTGTGTTGGGTACTGGTGCAGTTACATGGAGAATTGCATGACCCGTACTATTCGTTGATTGAACTTCGTAGTAGGACCCATCAGTATCCCATAGGCACACTGTTGCTCCTGCAACTGGTGTTGACCCATCCATCACTCTGAATACGGTGTCCCCAATATAGAGGGCATTTGAGGGATATGAAACTGTGAGCGATCTAGGATTGTTGGTGAAGACATCAACTTCAGGATCGCCAAAGAGGGCATAACTGAGAAGATTCTTACGGTGAAAAGTTTCCCAGGTTGCTTGCGTGTGAGTTGATTGAAAGGCGGTGATATAGTTGATTTTGCTAACGTAGAGGGTATCACCTGATCGGTAGTTGCTGCTACCTCCAAAGAAGGTTTGCCAGTAGTCTTGCGACATCCAGCGACTTAATCCCCAAGCAAAGGAGTTGGCCATAGTACCTCGATAGTACCAGCAAATCCGTATTGATCCAACGTAACCAATTGCCATGTTATAGAGGAATCTATCCGATAATGAATCTCCGGGGTAATCGTAGGCACCGGTGAGACAGGAATCAGCATAGACTAGGTGGGGAATGGTTGATGTGGCATTCCCGGCCTGACCCATATAGAGCATATTAGCCCAGTCCGCATAGGGCCACTCAAACCAATTGAATCCAGGAATGGGGAAGCCAAGGAGTACATTGTAACCAGCAGCGATTTCCTCATCTGCGGTAACTTCACCGGTTATGTAACTGAGTTCCCCAACATCTAATGCAGAAACTATGGGTCCAAGGAACATGAGATTATCCCGTGCAATCGTTACCCAGTCAATGAATCCGGAAACATTATTTGCATGATACTTCCGAATTCCAGAATACTGGTTTCCTGCAATAATACTGATATGTTCAACTTGAGCGGTTGCTGAAATATCGTTGTCATCCACATACCCTACTTTGAGGCATCGAACTGACCCGGCGTTGCTGCCTGAATTCGAGATAGTTTGTTTGGTTCCTGCATCTGTACCACCATTAAAGCCAGCCCAGCCAAGTGCCAAACAGCCAGCTTCATACATGTAAATGGCACCGTCTCCAACGCCGATGACGACTTTGTTGTAATTATCATTTCCTGCATCACCGGTGTCGAGTCCATACACAAAGCCACCAACATTGGTATCAATAGTCTGACGTATCCATGGTGGACCGGCGATTGGATTGTAGGTGAGGAGGTATACATCCCCATCAGGACCAGCATATCCTGTTCCACACGTGATTTCCCCGGCCATATCATCATCAGGGTCACCAACATCGATGGAATAGACAGCTTGTCCAAAATTGTCAATTGGAATAACTACATTTATTGCTG
>JAEOSA010000166.1 GCA_016840595.1 Candidatus Hermodarchaeota archaeon
CTGAATAGATACAACAGCCTGGTCGGAGAGAATTTCAATATCCCGCTGGATACCTTCACCACCCCGATACCGCCCCTCACCTCCACTCTTCGGAATGAGCTTGTAGCAACGAACACGAAGGGGATAAGCACTCTCCAGCGCTTCAATGGGCGTATTTGCAGTATTTGTCATATGGCTGTGAATTCCATCAATGCCATCAGATTTCGGACGTGCACCGAGTCCTCCAGCGATTGTTTCATAAAACGTGAAAGCCCGTGTTGTTCCCGGAATGGTTCCCCCGATGATGAGGTTGTTCATCGTGCCCTGGCTTGCTGCAGGAATGCGGTCTGGGAGTGCTTCTTTTAATGCTCCAAGAAGCACATCAACGATTCGTTGTGAAGTTTCAACATTGCCGGCTGACACTGCTGCAGGAGGACGTGGATTGAGAACTGTCCCCAATGGTGCAATGACCTTAAGGGGTGCATAACAACCCGCATTCACCGGAATGGTAGGGTCTGTAACACATCGTAGCACGTAATAAGAACAGGAGAGGGTGACAGCGAAGGGCGCATTGATGTTGCCTTGAGTTTGAGGGTTGCTTCCAGTAAAGTCAAAGATTATTTGGTTTTGTTTTATAGTGACTTGAACGGTAAGGCTTACTGGTTCTGAGGTGACCCCATCATTGTCCATGTAGTCGGTGAATGTGTATTTCCCCTTTGGCATCTGCTGGAGTTGTTGTAGCATCCGATTGTTGGAGTAGTCGTGTAAATCAGTGAGGAATGTAAAGATTGTTGGGCGTGAATATTTTTGAAGGATAAATTCGAAACGGGTAACTCCTGTTGCATTTGAAGCTAATTGGGCTCGTAAGTCTCCTTGTCGTTCGATGGGGGTCCGAACATTTGCCAGGATCATCCGCCAAAGCCCTTGGTTTACCTTACCGCTTTCAACCAACTTTGTGGGAGGGATTCGGAGACCTTCTTGGTAGATTTCTGTGGCTCCACCCGGCATTGACCCTGGAACAGAACCTCCCACATCCGCGTGATGCGCTCGATTTGCGACAAAGCCAGCAACCTCTTCCTTAAACAAAACAGGTGAAATGAGAGTAATATCTGGAAGATGGGTTCCGCCTTCATAAGGGTCATTAAGAATAACAACATCTCCCTTTTCCCACTGCGTAATCGGGTAGACATCGATAGCAGCTTTCACCGATTCAGGCATTGCCCCCAAATGGACCGGAATATGTTCCGCCTGACTGACCATTTCACCTTCCACATCAAACACAGCGGCTGAACAATCACGGCGCTCCTTGATATTTGGTGAATACGCTGTTCGAACTAACGCAGCTCCCATTTCCTCAGCTACAGAAATGAAAGCGTTACGGAACACCTCAAAGGATACTGGGTCGGTTTTCATGATATCGCCTCCAACACCAAGTTACCCCCCGCGCTTACGACTGCTCGAGTCTTTGGATGAACAACCGTGGTTGAATCTAATTGCTCAATAACCGCTGGACCCACAATCACAGCCCCTTGTCCCAACGTAGTCCGTTCAAAAATCGGTGTATCAATTACTCCTTCAACTTCTTCAAAGAACACTGGTCGAGTTATATGGGGTGTGGGTGAGGATTCTTTCTGAGGTTCTATGTCCGCAGGTTTCAATGAAGGCATTGGGCCAAAGGCGATAACTCGAAGATTCACAATAGTCACTGGGGCTTCGGTTGCTGCAAAGCCATATTGCTGTTCATGGTGGCTATGAAACGCCTTTACAATCTCCTGTATCCAAGCCTTTGAGACTCGACCTCTTGGAACCTGAAGTGTAATTTCGTAAGCCTGTCCCTCGTATCGGAGATCCGCGAAACGTTGAGTCGAAATCGATTTTTGCGGAACACCTTGCTCTCGAAGTAAATCTCGTAGATGCGTTTCCAATTGCTGGTATACTTTCTGGATACGTTTGAAATCGGGCGAGGTAGCTGATTCCAACACTGTTTGACTTTGATCACAACGGAGATTCGTTGCTAATAACCCTAAAGCCGAATGAAGTCCGGGTGCCCTGGGTACAAGGACGCGTGGAACACCCAATTTGTTCGCCAATGCCCACGCATGCATTGGTCCAGCTCCACCAAAAGCAACTAGTGCAAAGTCACGAGGATCAAATCCACGTTGAATGGAAACCACACGAATGGCTCGTTCCATGTTTGCATTAACAACTCGAACAATACCAAAAGCACATTTCTCCAGTGATAAGGACAACTCGTCAGCCAACCCTTGAAGAGCTTGCTTGGCAAGCTCCGAATGCAACAGGAGCTCACCACCCAGAAAGTAATCCGGATTCAATCGCCCAAGAAGAAGGTTCGCATCCGTTACTGTAGGTTCTTGTCCTCCTGTTCCATAGGCAGCGGGACCTGGGTCCGCACCTGCACTATGCGGTCCGACTCGTAAAATTCCTCCTTTATCAATCCAACCGATACTTCCACCGCCCGCTCCGACAGTTTCCACATCAGTCATTGGCACACGACAGGGTAATCCGCCAATCTGTCCCTCAGCGGTTTCTCGGATCCTACCATTTGAAATTAACGCGACATCAGTACTGGTTCCTCCCATGTCGAAGGTGATGATGTTTTTCTGGTTCATGACCTGACCTGTATATCTTCCACCCAAGGTTCCGCCCGCTAACCCACTGAAGAGCAATCGTGCTGCTTGAGTTCCAGCTAGCCGTGATTGTAACACACCACCATGGCTCTGCATCACCAGCAATGGAGTATTAATCCCCACATCTGATAGAGCCTTATCTAAACGTCGAAGATACCGAGTTAACACGGGAGTCACATAAGTGTTCAACACAGTGGTTGACATTCGTTCATATTCTCGATATTCTGGTAACACCTCGGATGAAATAGAGATGGGTAAATCTGAGTTAATATTTTGCAATTTGGAAAGTAGTTGTTGTTCATGAATAGGATTCTGATACGCAAAAAGGAGACATACAGCCACACCTTCAACGTTCAGTACTGCACTCTTGAGGGTTTTTTTCAATTCTTTCTCAGCGAGGGGGGTATGGACAGTACCATCTGCTTGAATGCGTTCTTCAATACCAAAAATTCGGTCGCGTGGAACTAGCGGTGGAATTCGCTCCACAAATAAATCATAAAGGGTTGGTCGTTGTTGCCGTCCGATTTCCAAAATATCTTCAAAACCCTTCGTGACTACTAGGCTGATTTTTGCACCTTTCCGTTGCAACACTGCATTTGTAGCAACTGTTGTTCCATGTAGAAGATATCGAACTGCATTAGGCTTTATCTTCGCAAGATTTAGAATCTTCATTAAGCCATTGAGGACTCCTTTCGAAGAATCCTCTGGAGTAGATCGAACCTTGACATGCCACCGTTTCCCGGTAGAATCAACTAGTAGTACGTCAGTGAAGGTGCCTCCGACATCAATGCCAATTCGAATCGATTCCTTCCTTCGACCTTGTGGCGTCATGGTCTTTTCAACACTCAAGGGTATAATCGTGGGATGGTGTTCCCTTTATTCCTTCAGGTTTTAGACTCAAAAATGAGTTATTTAATTACGTCTCATTGAAAAAGGAGCTTTTTTCTTCTCCATACTCTAGTTTAAAAGGAATTTAAAGGTGGATCGAATGGCTCTAAGATGCATTCCAAGATTGATTCTTCAAAAGAAGTCCAATGTAGTAGAATCCCACAAGAAAAAGACCCTCTCGCTGATAGGAATTGACCTACGAATCTTTCTAATTCCGACCCTCCTCATGATAATCGGAGGCATTATTTGGGTTGTCGTAGCCCACTATTCACCCACTAACTTTCCTCTATTGCTACTGGGACAAATTATCTTCATGATTGGAATGTTCGTAGCAATAATTCTTGGACTTTGGGTTATGACCCTTATCCGAATTTCACAACGCTAGTGAAATTTCCTTGACTCCAATTGCTCTAGCGGGTTAAGCCAATTCAAAAAATCTTCTCTCTAATAACTCCAGTTTCAACTTGTTTTCTCTTAGATATCAAGACCATTTTATAGCATTTGTTTGGCTAGCTACTTACATTTTCGTCGCTTGGTTAACATGGGGATACCGACAGCGGCGCAGATTCCAAGGACAATGGCTTCCCAGGGAAAACCAGTAATACCAGGCGTAGTCGGCGTTGTTCCCGGAGGTGCAATTAGTTCGATTTCAAAGGAAATCCTATCTAGTTCAGTGGTCCCATTCATAAGGCGGTAGTCAAGTCCTCTTGGGCCCAAAGGCAAAAGGTCAGCGCTGGCACTAATTGTGACAGTAATATCTTGGTAAGAGCCCGCACCTAAATCGGTAACACTAGTCGTACTAAAGGCAAATGTAATCCCTGTGAGCGGTCCACCGGCAACCTCGATTGTTGCGGATCCAGTTTCTCCACCATAGTTCTGAACTCGAATAGTGGTAGTGTTACTGTCTCCTTGCATCACATCTAAGTATACCGCGTCAGCTGTAAATTGAAGATCCGCTGGTTGTAACCGATAAGCAAGACCCAAATTAGCTTCGCCGTTAGTAAAGATGCTTCACTAACGCCGAAAACGCCTAAAACTTAAAGTCTTCTGATGAAATTTCCATATCTCTTTTCGTATTGGAAAATTCTGAATTTTTAACGATGGCTTTTTATCGACATTACCTGACTCACCTATCAACCTCTAATCCGGCAGCCCCCGAACCGTTCCCTCGGGGGCATGGAGTTGATGTAAATGAACACATGGAAGTATTTTGACATTACACACAAGCATCATGTACTCTGTAATCCAATGAGTGAAGAGAAATTCGAACGTTTCTGTCAACTTCTCAACCTTCCAAAAGATACTCGAATTCTTGA
>JAEOSA010000167.1 GCA_016840595.1 Candidatus Hermodarchaeota archaeon
CTCTTCAAAGCCGATAGAGGATACTGGGTAGAAAATGGGGAAATCCAATATCCCATCCGAGAGGTGGCCCTTTCAGGTAACATCCTGCAGCTACTGACTCAAGTAGAAGGCGCTACGAAAGATTTGTCTCTTAAGGGAACTTACTTCGGTGGGTGTGGTAAGGCAGGTCAATATCCACTTCCTACAGGACTAGGAGGACCAAAGCTTCTCATAAAAGAGGTTACATTTGGAGGAAAGGCTTAGCAAAATGGAGATGCAAGAGTATGGAGTATGAGACAATCAAGGACAACTTGCTGGCTGAAATTGATACAGGTCTGAAATTCGCCAAATCATTGGATAACATGGCTGAATTTGAAATCTATCTTTCTTACAGAAGTAACTCGGACGTAGTCATTAAACAGGGAGTTGTTGAAGCAACCGATGGAACAACTGCCGGAACGGCAGTTCGTGCTGCCAAAGATCAACGAGTGAGTTTTGCTTCATCTAGTGGAATCACCCCTGACCGTATTAAGCGTTCTTTACAGGAAGCCGTTGCAAGCTTGAAAGCTACATCTGAGAAAGATACACGATTTCAGGGGTTCTGCGAACCCAAACCCCCAGGTCACGAAGGAAAATTCACTCCAGCGATTCTGGATTTATCTACCGATGATCTGGTTAAATACTCCCTGCAAATTATTGGGGATATATCAAAACTCAACGGTCGAATGATGGCAGTTTCAGCATGTGAAGTGAGTTGGGGAGGCTTTGCTGTTGGCAATACTCGAGGACTTGAACGGGCATCTAGTTCGGCATACAATTCTGCTTCTGCTTATGCAATGGCGATTGATGGTAATGAACGAAGAGCGGCTGAAGAAGAGTTCATTTCACGAGAGAAAGCCATTGATGTTTCCAGAATGGGTGAAAAAGCCGCGAAGAGGGCTTTGAGTTTGTTAGGAGCAAAGAAACTGAATCAAACTACTACCCTACCCACTCTATGGTCACCTGATGCAGCGGCTAGTTACATCCTAGCTAGCTTTGGTGAATCTGCCATTGGCAGTACCATTGTTGAAGGACTATCTCCGCTAGGACCGAAGCTTGGAAACAAAATTGCTGAGAAACAGTTCACCCTGATTGATAATGGGCAGGATCCACAAGGTATTGGCACAGAATCAGTTGACTCAGAAGGTCATCCACAGGGACGAACAACCTTAGTTGACCAGGGTGTTTTGAAGAATTTTCTCTTTGATTCATATTATGGTGCTATTGCGGGTAACCCATCGACAGGGAATAGCGGTCGGGCAGGAGGCCCCTTTGGAGGAACTATTCCATATGAGGAAGCTCCAAAAATTACCGTTAAGAATTTAGAGGTAGTTCCGGGGTCGAAGACCGAGGAAGAACTCATTGCATCGGTGGATGGTCAAGGATTGTTGATTACAGATCCACCAATTGGCATCTTCCATAGTGATGTTTCAACTGGTGATTTTTCTGTTGTAGCAAATGCAGTATTTCTAATTGAAAATGGTGAAAAGAAAACACCAATAGAACCATTGTCAATCGCGGGGAGTTTCTATAAGGGCTTAGAACAACTTCGTGGCGTTGGCAATAATGTGGAAATGACCTCGTTTTTTGTAAAAGCACCTAGTTTACTCATTGATGGTTTCTCTGTTACTGGATGATCAGAAGTTAAGCATTCACCATTCTAGTGATTAACCACAAGTTTTATCGAAATGCAAATACTCCGTTCTTCCACAGGAGCCTGGATCAAAATGTCTGGTCGATTAGCGCGAATTATTTCTGAAGTTAAGGGCTATTGGGGTTTACAGCGCAAACAGCCCATTGGCAAGCTTGTCTCAATCCTCCGCAGGGAGGGTTTCAAGTGTCCGCATGTATTGTCTTCCATTGGTGAGGATTCAGCGGCTATCGACTTGGGTGGAGATAATCTCATTTTGTTATCTACAGATGCAGTAATTCCCGAGCTGGCCATGTCAAAGCCTTACGTGGCAGGTTATGCGGCCATTTTAGTCAATGTAAACGATATCTATGCAGCTGGGGGACGTCCAATTGTGGCGATGGTCAATATCGCCTTCGAAGAATTAGATATCGGAGTAAAGTTTATGGAGGGTATCTGTGAAGCTGGGCAAAAATTCCGTGTCGAAGTGGTCCGCGGACATACGACACCAAATGCACCTACCAATGGTGTAAGCGCTTCAATCTGTGGCACAGTCCGTCGCGATGCATATGTGAGTGCGGGGGGAGCTCAGTCAAATGATGTGCTTATTCTGGCAATCGATTTGGAAGGTCGTATCTCTCCGAATTATGAATATGGATGGGATACAACGGCTTTGAAAACGTCTGAAGCTATTCTAAAACGGTATGAGGCGATGCGCATCCTCGCTGAGAAACAATTATTGACGGCATCGAAGGATCTGAGTAATGGTGGAATTATTGGAACGATTCTTTTAATGCTGGAGTATGCACAGAAAGGGGCCTTGATTAATTTAGTCTCAATTCCTACGCCACAGGATTTCGATATCGTGACCTGGCTAAAGATGTATATTTCCACAGGATTTGTGGTCGCAACTCCCAAGGATCAGGCAGAACAGGTAATGACCATTTTTGAAGACCACAATCTCAGTGCTGCAGTTATTGGAACCGTAGATGATAGTCAAAAGCTAAAGATACAACTTGGTGAAGAATCTGAGACGATTTTTGATTTCACTCAAGAGTCAATTGTTGCCCCACCCCCTCCTCCCCAACTAAACCGAGTTACGGCTCGTGATTCCTCCCGACAAAAAACCAAGGAAGACCCTAACCATAAATAGAAGAAGAAATACACAATGTATACAGACATTGCAGGGTGAGCCCGATGGCAGTTGAGAAAACACAGAAAGATTACCCAGCTGAAGTTTCGAAAGCAGCAAAAAAAATCCAAAAAATTGTCAAAGACATGAATAGGGAACTGCTTGAGGAGCAGGAACTACGAGCAACAGCAGACGTTCGTATCGAAGAACTTTCTAATGAACTTCAAAATAAGACTGCAACAATTGAACGATTGGAACGCACCATCAATGAACTGAAAACAACCGCCGGTGAAACCACCGATCTTAAGACCAAGAATAAGGCTTTGCAAGCGGAACTTGATGCCATTCAAACCCAACTGGAGAAAATGTCGGAAACCTACAAAGAACTTGTTTCAGAACAAGAAGCCTCCATACCTGTTCAAGAGTTATTAGCCTTATACATCGCTTTGCTTGAAGATGTGTTCTATGCCCAACCACATGCGAAGACCTTATTTCTACTCCATGGCAGAAAGAAAGAAATGACTCGTGAAGAGATTGTCAAAACTGCTGGACATGAACCAACGGCTATCCGCAAAGCCCTTGGTGATCTCTCCCGAGCTAATCTCATCGATTATGATGTTGAGGGCGGAAAAGCCAGCTTGAAGAAGCGGTTGTACCCAACTTAGACTTTCATATCAGCAAGGAGTTGGTTAAACCGGGGTAGACTATGTAAGCTAGCAGCTAGTGAGCATATGTAGCGACTGAGCTCGACGTGAATGAGGCGTTCTAAATCCGAGAGAGTTTTACTTTCTGCAGCACGGTCAACCAGTTCTCGGGCACTACGATACATGACCCCAACCACCCGCTTTTCGACATCAGGCGGACCCCAATCAAATGACCGAAGATTTCGTTTAGCCTCATTAAGGCTAGCGTCCACGGATTCATTCTTCAACGCATTCGATATCTGGTCATAAAACTCACCGGCAACGCTCGTGATTTTATTACGTTCACGACTTGTCAACTCGGTGCCAAGCGTACCTCTTCGCATCAATTCTTGCAGTAGTCCTGCACAAGGAGCTTCGGCGAGAAACCGACGAATGAGATCATAAAAGACTTGACCGGAAATCCGTGTGACCTCAATTATGACTTCCCGAGGTTCACTGTATCGGAAGAGCTCTCGACACGCTTCAAACCAATAATTTGGTAGTAAGATATGGCTTCGGCTAGAATATTTATCAATTAATTGTTGGATTGGTGGAAGCAGTTTCTCGGGATCATGAATTGAGAGACGACGTTGAAAGGGTTTTCCCGTAAGCGCGGCTAAATCTTGTGTGGCTTCTGTTACCGATTTTTGAGCAGCTAAAAGTGGTTCCTTTATTTTCTTCTTGGAAACTTTTGTATCACGGGATTTGGCTAACGAATTGAGGGCTTGTTCAATTCGGCCTAGGTGTGTGAGAATCACATTGATGGTATCATCGACAAATGAAGAGCCGGTAGTAGCTGAGTTATTTTTGGAGTCTGCCAAAGTCTGTTCCACGGATTCACGGACAGCATGAACGCCTTGGGCGAGTTGATCAACTTGTTTTGGACTCAGATCACCTTCAGCCTCAATTGTAATCAATGCATGAATTAGCGTAGAGTTGACAGTTGTAAGGATGAGAATTCGTTCCAGCAATTCTTCTGCTGTTATCACCCTTTCTTCTCTCCTCTAATAAGATGGCTACTTCATTTCTAAATTGAAGAGTTCTGCGACATCACGTATGGCGGCGCGAAGAACTTCTTCTGAGACGCCTTTGGATTTCTTGAACCATCCTCGACGTAGTGGTGATGGTCCTGCATGGAGATCAACGAGTTCGGTGGCAGAATTCACAAGATCCTCGATTTCTGGAATCTGAGGGAGTCCTAAGAGAAGTAGGAGGTCGGTGGGATGTCCTTCCTCTTCAAAGGAAATGAAACAGGGTGTAATAGCAGCTCCCTTCGCAGTGTATGAACGGAGCGCTTGTTTGATGTGTGGGTCATATTCTGCTCGAGCGAACTCGCGAGTTCCTGAGAAGTTATAATAAGTTGA
>JAEOSA010000168.1 GCA_016840595.1 Candidatus Hermodarchaeota archaeon
AATTTTTCTTCATATCCTGAGAGTTTAGGTTGTACATGGTACTTTGTATCTTGTATTCCAGGATTCAGTACAACAGTTCGGCTCCATTTGAACCCGGCTATAGGTTCAAATGAACCGTCTTCGGCAATCAATTCCTCAAGATATACGATTTTTGATTTAACAGATCCTTTCCTGATTGGTTCTAATAATCGTTCGTTTTGTATCGATTTGTCACTGACAGTAAACCCCCAGAAGCTGTATGCGTTTAACGAAGTGATTGTTCTCCTTTTCTTCGGGGTATTTTTCGAGAAGGTGAAGGACATCTTTTTGCGATTCAATTCGAACCGTTGGAGGTCCACTATGCACTTCTTCATAAAGACGCGTAAGCTCTTTCTGCTCAATTTTTTTGACTAGGCTAGGCATTCCCCTATCCATCTGCCCTTCAAAATACCTTAACGCTGCTTGATACCGATACTGGAAGCTTTTTTGCAACCTGATTTCTGGATATTGTTCCAGTAGAGCTTCGAAAATTTGTCGACTATTAATAATCAAAGGATGATATTGAGACATACCCACATATGTCATTTTAGTATATGCAGATAAACTCATGGGGACCGAAGACGGCGATCTACCGCTGATCTACCGGCCCATAGAAGAAGGTTAAGCGAGGCGGGTGCGGGTAACGTCTTTCCAGGCCCAGCTGTATTTCCGGATGCGGCTGGTTTGACCGAAACCACAGGCGGCACATTTTTTCTTTCGCACGTGGTATGAACGGCGTCCGCAGCGACGGCAGCGAATATGCGTTTTCTTGTTCTTTTTCCCAAATGAGGGAGTGCCTTTACCCATTGTTTATCCCTTTTTCTTGGTCTTTTTTGCTGGTTTCTTTCCGGAAGGTTTACCAGAGGGAGACAGGAAGATGACGTTGTCGCCACGCAGAATGACAGTGCCAAGTTCTTGAATTGGCTTTTCCGTGAGGTCTTCGGCATCATCGAGGATGAGGTTGAGGTGCTGATCATATCCGCGGAGCCGGCCTCTCAGCTCCCGATCACCTTTGAGTTTTACTAAGACTTGTGAATTCAGCGAACGAGCGAGTAAATCCATGGGGCGATTTTCTGTCACAGTACAAGCTCCTGCCAGCTAATTGCAGTTGGCATGACTAAGAGCCCTTAAAAAACTTTGCTACCCATTTAGAGATGTAGTGAATCTTCATGCGAATTAAACACCGAACGCTTCTTCGGTCAAAGGAACTGCGACAACTTCGTAAAAAACTCGAAAAAGTACCGAATTTGGAGCATAAAGCAATACGAGAATCTCCGTCAGGTAAAGTGCAAGTTGAGCGAATTGTACTGGCTGACAAGTCTGAGCTCTATTTTATTGGTGGAGAACTGTGGCTAGTTATTCAACAAGACCTCATCTACCCAGGGTTACCTGCGTTGTTATCAGAAAATTTACAATTACCGAAAGTTATCGTAGATATGGGTGCGGTCTCGCACATTGCTAATGGTGCAGACGTGATGGCTCCAGGGATATACGACCTAGATAAGAAATTGGTGAAGGGAAAACTAGCTGTTATTATTGACCAAAAAAACCTGATGCCGTTGGCAGTAGGTCAGATGCTTCTTGATGCAGAAACGATTTTAGAAATCAATAAGGGGCGCGCCATCGATACACTGCACTATGTGGGTGACCCGTTGTGGAAGCTAGCCAAAGAGCTCTCGGAATGAGCGGGCGAAGGGTTTTTACAGGTCACGTTTAATGCTTGTTTTGAAGATTTGTCGGAGGATGATCCGGTTTGAGTCCTTTTGGTAGAAAAAAGAAAAAGAAAGGTTCTGATGTAAAAAGTGATGAAGCTACGCCGAGTACGAGTCTCGAAGCTGCCTCAATGTATGTTCGGTTTATGGAGCTGACCGGATTAATGGATGTGACTCCCATTTCTGATGAGGTTCGGAAAGGCAATCTTGTTGTGGTGGATGTATCGCCTTTGGTGCAACAGGGTACGGAATTACAGTTGCAATTGAAACGGGCGGTTGAGCAGTTACGTGCTATATGTATCAGTATTGATGGGGATATTGCGCAACTGGGTAATCGTTATATCATTCTTACACCGGGTCGCGTCAAAATTTTCCGCGAGACGCCTTCCGAAGAGGAGGAAAAGCCTCCGAGTACGACCTGAGTAGGATAGAACCATGAGGAAGGCTTGTATACAGGTCGAACAGCGCCTAGGTGAACAACTCCGTATTCTTCTAGTGGAGCAAGGGCTTTTGGATAATGATTTTCCCATCACACAAGATGGCACGCAGCTTTTCTTTCCCCTTCAACGTTCTATAGCAGCAGAAGAACTATCAGTATTTGTCCAGAAGATTGGGCCATTAGCTCTTGTGCAAAAAGACATCACTCCTATTGTGCGAAAGCCACCTGATCTTGTCACAGCACTCAGAGAAAAACTTCCTGCGGAATTGGTTGAATCAATCCCTCATTCATTGGACATAATTGGCACTATTGCGATTGTTGAATTAGATTCCAAACTTACTCCGTATGAGACGGTAATTGGAGATGCTATTAGGGGAGTAAACTCGCGTGTGCTTACTGTTTATGCTAAGGAGGGAGGCGTTGAAGGGGTGTACAGAGTTCGTCCTCTTCGTCTAATCACAGGCAAAGATCAATCAACGACAGTGCACACTGAATATGGCATAAAACTAGCTGTAGATGTAGCTCAAACATATTTTAGTCCGCGATTGGGAACAGAACACGATAGGGTGACCCAATTAGTTGAGGCGCAAGAAGTCATCGTGGATATGTTCACCGGGGTTGGCCCCTTTGCCCTCTTGGCAGCAAAACGTCAAGCCGTCACAGTGTATGCCATCGATGTCAATGAACAAGCGATTCAATGCCTGAAAAAAAGCCTCACTCTCAACCGCCTAACCGGTGAAGTAGTTCCTTTAATTGGTGATGCACGAAAAATTATCCAAGACCGCTTGGAGAAGAAAGCTAATCGCGTTATAATGAATCTCCCACACAATGCCTTTGACTATTTAGACGCTGCAGCAGCAGCAATCAGTCCAAGTGGGGGGATCATTCATTTTTATGGAATCACCACTGAATCGCGATCGTTGGAAACGTTATGTGATGAAGTGATTGCAGAACTAGAAACCTTTGGACGAAAGGCTACAGTTAGTGGTTCTCGAATTGTCCGCCCTTTCGCGCCACATGAATTCCAAGTGGTAATAGACCTTCAGATCGCACCGGAAAACACGACAAGAGTTACCTGAAGGGTAGAATCCGGATTTTGGAGTAGGGCTACCAGAGCCCGGTTGAGGTCTTTAGCAGCTTTATCGCATTGTATAGAAAGAGTCCGGGCATCTACAAAATCGCTGGTTCGCCACACTAACGAAGTAGCCTCCGTAAGTATGAGCTTAGGTGACCCCCACCCCTGAACACACTCTGAAATATCAGCTACAGAAAGGTGTGTGTGAATCTGACTGCCTGGACTTCGTAATGCCTCTCCGAGAATGTTGTTGATATCTTGTGCTGAATGGGAGGCTTCAACACCGATAATGCAGTCACCTTGTCGTGATAAGTGGGAATCTACGGTAATTTCGAAGGTTGATGAGTGGGTGGCTTGTACATTGGCATGCCCTTTCGCCGTTAATGTGAATTTTTCCGGCTCTTTTTTCTCCATAGTTGAATATTTAGTAGGGGGAGTACAAATAGTTTGAAGCCAAGCACGCTTTGATGTGACGGTGGGTGATTGTACGCCATCAGAAGATACGGCTCGTATGGCTGAAAAGAAGGAGTCGACATTAAAGCGTTTAATTTCTTCAGGAACGGTTTCTAGTGAGGATACAATCCGTGCGTACCGCATCGTGCCTCGAGAACTGTTTTTACCCGACCATCTGGTGCGTGACGCTTACGTTGATTCTCCATTACCTATCGGTGAGGGACAGACTATCTCTGCAATCCATATGTGTTTGATTTACCTTGAGCTTTTCCAGCTAGCAGCGGGGTTGAAAGTCTTAGAGGTGGGAGCAGGGTCAGGATATCATGCTGCGTTGGTTGCCGAAGTGGTTTCACCCACGGGAGCCCCTCTTTCAGGACATGTCTTTACGATCGAACGCAAACCTTCCTTGGTTGAGTTTGCTCAGAAGAATCTGGAACGGGCAGGATATGCTGATCGGGTTACGGTGATTTTGGGAGACGGAACTTTGGGTTACCCAGAAGAAGCGCCTTTTGATCGCATTATGGTTGCTGCAGCCGCACCCTTTACGCCTCCACCTCTGCTTGAGCAGCTGAAACCAGAAGGTTTGATGCTGATTCCTGTGGGTCGTCATCATTTCTGGCAGGAGTTATTGTTGGTTTCGAAGGATAAGAAGGGGAAGGTGAAAGAACGGAAACAGATGTCTGTGGCATTTGTGCCCCTCATTGGAAAAGAGGGGTGGGACAAGTAATTCTATTCGAGTGGTTTGCGTAGTTTGGCAATAAAATATCCGGGTAAATCGTGGAGGTCAGGATAGATTCGTTGAACGTGTTGCTTTAGAGCATCTGATCCCGCAAGCCCAGGGCTACCAATGAAGGGTGTTTGAGATTCAAGGGTGAAGCCTTGGGTGTCAATGAGGTGTTGGATGTTGTGTTCATTTTCCTCGACGGTGAGGGTGCAAGTTGAGTAAACAAGGATACCACCAGGTCGAAGTGCTGTGGTTGCGGATTCTAAAATCATGCGTTGATAGGAGGCAGTGCTTTGAATACGGGCGAGGGTGGTATCATCGTATAGTTTAGGTCGGACGCC
>JAEOSA010000169.1 GCA_016840595.1 Candidatus Hermodarchaeota archaeon
TTCCGTATACAAAAACATTAGAAGGGCGACTACCTCTAAGCCCGGTCGCTAGAATGCTCCCGATCTGGGTGATTTGCTCCTCACGGTGTGGTAACTCGTCGGGAACATACGAATGCCAGAGCACTTTACGGTCCCGAATCAAGTCCGGACCAGTACTGAAACGCTCAAAAATGCGGTCAAGTGGGCGTGGGTCGTCCATACATATAATCCTCCAGATCGTCAGAAGCTTTGGAAACGAAACACTAGAATTTCGCATGGAGATATATTTCACAAGCATATTAGATTTTCGCAGAACGCACCTAAATTAACAAGAATGGCCCAATGCTATACCTTCACTTGTTCACATTTGGCGCCATATTCGTAAACTTTGATATAAAAAACAACGATGATTAGTCGTTTTTTAACACAAATAACTCTCTATGAACTTAATTTTATTGTGAACATGGACCCACCCCTTCATTTCCACTGGAAAACTTATTTAAACACTTAAAACATGTTCTTTCATTCATTATCTGTGAACAGTCCTTAAAAATTAAAAAACGATGGAAATAATCCTTAAAACATCAAATAGAGCCCTAATTAGACGCCTTTAATTAAGTTTAATTCACAAATAACGATATAATCCAATAATCACAATAGAATAAACAAAAACCAACTTCTTCGAAGGATCGACACCCCTAACGCCCATTTGTTCACACCGTCACACTTTTATTCGTGTGAACACGCCACTAGAATTGACGTGGAGAGCTGGGACTAGACAGTGGGTGACCCGAAACGATGAAGAAACAGAAACAAAAAATTAGTATAGAAGGCCTCACCATTGAAGGAAAAGCCTGTGACATAACCATTACTTTTGACGACGGCCTTCCCAACTCGTTCATCAACGCCATTACCAACGCCCTCGGGGCCACACCCACCGAAACAAACCCCCCAGCTACACCTCAAGAACCACCAACTCTAGCCGACATGGAATCCTGGTCAAAGTTCCAAAAAGTACGGTATATCGTACTCCGCCATTGCCGCCACGGATGGTTCAATTCAAAGGATCTCCAAGAACTCTACGACCGAACCTTCCACCCCTCCATAAACCTAACGACGGCTTCTGAATACCTTAGACGCCTACATACTCAAGATATCTTATCCCGTCGTGGTTCAGCCGCCCAACGCGAGTATCGTGTCAACATCGAAAAACTTGAAGAAGAAATAGCCACAATTCTGGCTACCAACTCCTAAACATCTTTAATTTTTCGAAAATTTGAATTAGCAGGAAAACAAAATAAAAAATTGTGCACTATAGTTATAAACTCTTTAATTTCAAATGAGCTTTGGGTTTTACTAGATTAACATGAAAAATTTAATGGAAAAAGGCACTCCCCTTTATTTCCACTGGAAGTCGAAGAAATAGATAATTTCGAGTCTGTTTTACATTAATTCGAAGAATATATCCCGTTGCTTCTACCACCTTTACCTATTAATATTTTACCATCTTTTGCGCAGAAAGAACGCAGTCTAAGACGATAAAAAATGAGCATTATTTGTCTGACAAATAAATGCCTAGTGGCTAGAAAAAAGGAAGTTCCAGTGGAAATAAAGGGGCTCGATAGATAGTGTTACACTAGCTGATAAAACACAGAGGGGCGCCCACGGCGGCCATTGCGTTCAACATATTTTTCGATGACGCCAGAAAGCAGTAGGTTAATGAGCGTATCATAGACGGTTGTTCTCGGGATCCCGGTAAGGGTAGTGATGTCACCTCTTGTCAGAGCACCCTTTTCTTTCAGTAAATCTGTGATAGATTGTTTGGTATCCAGGATTTCCGTCGGCTGGGTTTGCGTAGTCCTCTGCCGAGGTTTGGATTTTTGTGAGCTCTGAGGAGGCTGATGTGTCGATCGAGTAACGGCCATGATAACCACAACTCTTCGTCTAGATGAAGAATGGTTCTTTATATTAGTTGTGGTTAATTTCCACTGGAAATTTTATTTTCAATGAAATCATTGAAACTGTTGAATATCCAGTTGAGGAACAACCCCCAATCGATTTAGTTTCAATCGAGTGCTCCACGAGCGGCATATCCTTGCCCTACAGATGTTCCCGCATCCCCTGGTGGAACAAACCTGTGAGTGATGAACTCAAACCCACGATCTTCTACGACTTGACGGATTGCCTTGGTAAGAATCAGATTAAAAGCTACCCCGCCTGAAAATCCAATGGCGCGCAAACCTTCTGCCTCTGCGATTTCCGATGCAGTTACCCCAAATGCCTTTCCGAGTGCAACATGAGCTTCATGTGCCAAATCAGGACCGGAATATTTGTGACGGTTTTGGAATAATGTGTTGATGAATGTCGTAGTGTCTAAAATTTGCGCCCGACCCGTTTGTTTTAAGGGAATTTCTAAGTTTAATTGTGGTAGTGGCCTGCCTTTATTCGCGTAGGATTCTAAGCGAATGGCCGGTTCGCCTTCATAGGTTCGACGAAATGTGAGGTGTAGCATAGAAGCGAGGGCATCGAGGATCCTGCCCGTGCTTGAGGTAATTGGTGTGTTCAATTGCCGGGTTAGTTGTGTGAGAATGGTTTGTAACTCAGAAATACCATTCGGGAAAGCACGGGGTGCTAATTCGCTAAAGGCTTCATGTAATTCGGTGTTAGAATATTCTGGTGAAAGAATACCGATTAACATGCGGAGTGGATATTGTGCCGCCAAATCGCCTCCTGGCATAGGTTGTGGCTTTAAGTAAGCGGCTCTCGTATATTGTTTAGCATTGCCAAAGAGGATTTCTCCACCCCAGGTAGTGTTATCAGGACCATATCCAGCGCCATCACTGCATATGGCTACAATGTCTTCGTCGATGGGATGTTTTTGGTCAGCGAGCAATGCTGCCAGGTGAGCATGATGGTGTTGGACTCTTACTAGGGGTATTTGCTGTTCTTCAGAAAGTTCTTCGCCGTATCGTGTTGTGAGGAAATCAGGGTGCAAATCGCAAGCAATTGCATCAAATGTTTTTACTCGGAGTAGTTGTTGGAGGTGTGCGAGACTTTCTTGTAAGAATCGGAGTGTTTCAAGGGTATCAATATCACCGATGTGTTGCGTCGGGTAAATTCGAGTTTTATGGTAGATTGCGCCCGTGTTTTTTTCTAATGCGCCGAGGGCTAGAATTGGAGGACCGTTGTCGGCTGTATTTATGGGTTCAGGCGTATAGCCTCGGGAGCGTCTGATAATAAGGCCGTGTGTTGCGGCTGGAATTACTACTGAGTCGTCGCTGCGTTGGTAGATTGTACGGTTGTGGGTAAGGAAGTAATCGGCTAATTTCTTGAAGTTGTCTTGGAATGTAGTTGCATTGATTATGGTTGGTAAACCGGTGGGGTTTGCGCTAGTCATGACCAATGCGTCATCTTCCAAGTCCTCGAAAAGGCGAAGATAAATTCCTGAATAGGGAAGCATAACTCCGATGGTGTCTAGTCCTGGCGCTAGCGATGGTGAAAGTGGGAATGGCTGTCTCTGGTACAATACTACAATTGGGCGTCGCCAAGAGGTCAACAAGGATTCAGCTAACGGGGTGATGGTTGCGTACTTCTGGATTGCATTGAGGCTCGGTGACATGATGGCTAAGGGCTTGTAGGGTTTGTTGCGTATACGACGTAGTCGTTGCACTTGATCTTCAAGACTTGCCCGAACTGCAAGATGGATGCCACCAAGGCCTTTTACCGCGATAATAGCGCCTTCGTTCAGTAGGCTAACTGATGTTGTGAAACAGTCATCAGTCTCGAGTAATTCTCCTCTTGAATCCAATAATTTGAATTTTGGTCCACATTTAGGACAACATATGGTTTGGGCGTTGAATCGACGGTCTAACGGGTTATTGAATTCCGTATTACAATCCTGGCATAGAGGAAACTCACCCATAGTTGTGCGTTCACGGTCATAGGGTGTGTCAGTAATTGTAGTGTAGCGTGGGCCACATATCGCACAACAAGTCATGGGGTATTGGTAGTGCCTGGAGTGAGAGTTGTTAATATCTTCAATGCACTCGTCGCATATGGCAACATCTGGCGGAATGACAGATCCTCCAGATTTATGTTCATCTTTAGAAATATGAATTTTAAAAGCATTGAATACGCCTGAGGGGTTATGCCAGATAGTTTGGATGCTGTCAATCACTGCTAAATGAGGTTTCTTTTTTTCAATGGATTCAATGAAATCAATAATTTCATTCTTTTTACCTTCAACGACGACTCGTACTGCTGAGTTTCCGGTATTCAGTACGTATCCTACTAGTTGATGGTTTGTGGCTTGTTTGTAAACAAATGGGCGGAATCCAATCCCTTGTACAACACCAGTAATTCGGATTTCAGCCTGTTGAATATCAGCCACCTTTGCCATCTCTTCTTTCACCGACCAAAGCAAAGCCTTAATCCTTTTGGAGTTCTCATCAATATCGTAATTCTTCCGCCTGTGATTAGGATATGACTGAATTTCGTGTACCAACGCCCAAAGAACTCCAAGAGCTTCGGAAAAAGGCAGGCCTAACACAATCAGAGTTAGCATCACAGGTAAACATCAGCCAATCTTTAGTTGCTAGGATAGAAAAGGGGCAGGTAAATCCTAGCCTCTCAACACTCAAGCGGATATTGCGTGTAATCGAGAAACGGCAACAATCCCACTCTACGATCAAGGATTTGCTGAAATGGAAAACCAGTACAAGCAAAATCCAGCCGGTAATCGCAATTCAGACCCATGAAAAAGTTCGACAT
>JAEOSA010000170.1 GCA_016840595.1 Candidatus Hermodarchaeota archaeon
GTGCTCAAAACGTTTGGAAAGACCCATTACGTATCAGAACTGGGTCCCTCAATGAAAGATCAATCAGTCACACTTACCGGATGGGTTCACCGTAAACGTGAACATGGCGGTGTCATTTTCATTATTGTGCGTGATTCCACAGGTGTTGTTCAGGTGGCTGGGCATCGTGGGCAAATGTCTGATGTGGTTTTTGATGCTATGCAGCAGGTGACTATCGAATCGTCCATTGTTGTTACGGGAACTATTGCAATTGATAAACGAGCTCCAACGGGTATTGAGTTGAAGGTCACCGAATTTCAAATCATTAATCTCGCGGATTCAGAGTGGCCTTTGGAAAAGGATGCGGGTGAAGCGTTTCTGTATGACAAGCGCCACCTCTACCTTCGCAGTCCTAGTCAAACATCGATAATGCAAATTAAAGCCGGTATTAGTCGCGCGGCTCATCAATTCTTTGATGGAGAGGGGTTCACAGAGATTTTTCCTCCAGTCATGGTGGGGGCTAGTGTAGAGGGTGGAGCTACGCTCTTTCCTTTCAAGTACTTCGGAAGTACGGCTTATCTGAGTCAGAGTGCGCAGTTGTATGAAGAGGCAGCTATTTGTGGCCTGGAAAAGGTGTATTTGTTATCGCCAAGTTTTCGTGCTGAAAAACATAGGACTCGTCGGCATCTCACGGAATATTGGCATTTAGAATCTGAGATTCTCTTTGGCACTCATGATGATATTATGGGTGTGGAAGAACGCTTAGTTCATGCGATGGTCTCCTATGTAGAAAAACACTATCAAAGCCAATTGAAAATTCTCGATGTAAAGGTACGTGTTCCCAAACTACCCTTCAAACGGATAACTTACGATGAGGCTGTGGAAATTGCTGGTCAACAAGGATTCACAGTTCGGTGGGGTGAAGATTTGGGGACCGAAGCTGAACGTGCAGTATCGAAGCAATTCAAAAATCCCTTTTTCATCATAGGATATCCGACTGCAGCCCGGTCATTTTATCATATGCCTGACCCTGCACGTCCTGAGGTTACCTTAAGCAGCGACCTGATAGCGCCAGAAGGATATGGTGAATTGACAAGTGGAGGTCAGCGTATCCACGATTTAGACCTTCTGTTAGAAAGGATTAAGAATGAAAAACTGGATCCGTCTGCCTACGATTGGTATCTCGAGTTGCGGAAATTTGGATTACCCCCGCATTCAGGGTTCGGGATGGGGCTAGAACGATTTTTAGTTTGGCTTTTGCGCCTTAAACACATTCGCGAGGCGTGCCTGTTCCCCAGGACGCCCAGCCGGATACAACCTTAGATTGTCGTAAAGTAAACTTTTCTCACTATCATACGGAGGTCGGGGCAAGCTTAAAGATGAGTGTCTGTTCTAGTAACCAGCTCGGATATCTAGGTGCCTTGTATGGTAGTACATGCGGTGTGGATAATCGATACTAGTGGAATCCCACTTTACCATAAGGCATATTCTCCCCTTGAGTTCGATCCAACGCTATTTAGCAGTTTTTTCTCTTCTCTAGTTCATTTCCAAAGCGAAATGATGGGACGCCAATTACAGGATATCACCTTCGAAGATCTCTCCTTTAGTTACATTGTGGATGCTGGGCTTGTATTTCTTGCAAGTGTGAAAAAAGATGCTTCTACTGGGAAGCTGCTAGAGTCACTCCGAGACGTTTTCTTCAAGTTCTTCAAAGACGATTTAATTCTCCTCAGTACAATGCTTCGAACGAGTCCAAGGGCTCGCGAACTGCTCCAAAAATTTGAACTGGAAGTTGACACACTCGTCGGGTATGCCCCTCAAAAAGAGCCTGTTCCCGTTCGGGTTACGGCTATTCCACGGCTTTTACATAAAGATTCACCAATTCGTCAAGATCTGTTGCGACGATTTGGCATGAAGGCGATTTTGATAGTAATGCTAGCGGATGGAACTTATCGCATAAATGACATTTCAACGGCTTTGGATATTCCAGCAAAAGAAGTTGAAGAAATTGTACGGCATGCACAACGACGTGGTTACTTGAAAGTTGTTTCTGCCTATCAATCTGAAGAACTTGCACAACCTGAACCCGGGGAACATCTTCCTGAACCCTAGTCTAATCGCTCTTCTCTATGCTCCGACGAGGGTCTTCAGCCTTAAATTTCGATAGACAGGTTTTTTCAAAACATTGGGAGCACGTTAAATCACTCTGTTCCCAGCGATTACGGAAAATGTCGAGATATAATCCACGCACCCATTGGGATGTTGAATACTCAACCATATCATCAAGTCCACCTAATCCTTTCTCCGTAAGTGGTGCGGTTCCCCGCCAAACACCACTATCATCAACTAAGATCCCATTGAAGTGGAGATGAGAGCAAAGGCGAAACTCGACGCCTTCATTTTCCAAGGTTCGTAAGGCATCTGCTTGTTTCCATCTTTCGACTCCTTGAATAAGGGCGGGCGGAGTAGTGATGATGCGGATTTTCACACCCGCCTCATGTAATTCCTTCAGCAATGTAAGGAGGTTCACAGCTGGTTTCTGTTCTTCTGGATCAACTAAATCGATGCCATGGAGCTGGTGGGTTAAAATCAGAACCCGATATTGTGCCGATTGCAACATGTGCAAAAGCTGTTGAGCAACCTGTGGTCCACGAAGTAACTGTACTTCACCCCTCCCGTCCTGGTCCGCTAGTGACTCTGCTTCTGCCTCGGGAGTAAGATGCGAACGCTTCAATTGGGTTGCATTATTAGCGTACTCTAAACTTCGTTGCATAAGTACTCCTCGTAACGAAGAAGTATTTGCCCGATCGGCTAATTCCCGTAATTCTTGAGAAAGTTGGGTCATAAGCTCAACAGCTTCGTCGATTTTTCCCTCTTCTTCAAGGCGCTTTGCTTCACTTGTGCGAATTCCAATTTCACGAAGTTCTTTGTCCAACGCCAAAACGGGTGCCTCCCAGCATCAAGCCTAAGATTCGCTAGGCGACCTTGCATTTAACGCTTTTCTTATATGGTCTGAAGAAGTTGCCGATGAACTTTAAGCTCACTCTGTCGATAAATCCATGAATGAAACGCGCATCGAAATCCCAGTCAAAGGGGGTTGCTTCCAATCCCTAAGGTTCTTCGAAAAAGCTCTCCATATTTTGAGGTCACCGAAGTAGATGACAACACCATCAAACGCCTAAGCCAAGTCGCAGAACACCTTGTGCCCACTGAGGACGCGAAGCCGACGCGGTTTAAATTTCAAATCGAAAAAGCCGTTTTACAGCCTCTGGATGATTTGAATCAGCTTTTTGCTCAGGTCAATTACACTCTATCTCCGAACCTACAGAAAACCATCCTCAAGAAACAAGGAATCAGTAGATTCGCTGAGCTCAGGCTCCGGAAGAGTGATTTGGTCCTAAAACCCACTGGATTTCTAGACATTACTGGGATCAAATCCTTACTTACATATAACGCGAAAGAGAAAATCTTCCACGCACGAATAATGGACTATTATACTATTCATCGGTTTTTGGAAAATAAAGGCTACCCGGTAGTCGTCCACTTTATCTTAGATTTCCAATTACCTGAAGAAGTTAGGAGTCAACTTGAATTAGATATGGTGCTTCGAGAGTACCAAGAAGAGGCACTTCGTCGCTGGGAGGGGGTACGTGGACGTGGTGTAGTGGTTCTCCCTACAGGTGGAGGGAAGACAATACTTGCTTTGGAAGCCATTCGGAAATTCGCGGTAAAGACGCTTATTGTAGTTCCTACGCTAGATCTTCTCAGTCAATGGAAAGAAGCTCTCGAGGTCCTACTTCACGTTCCTGAAGTTGGTATCCTTGGTGGAGGCAAAAAGTCTGTTCACCCCATTACAGTTGCGACTTATGACTCTGCATCGCTGTTGGCACATCAACTAGTCAATCAGTTTGGATTACTCGTATTTGACGAAGTACACCATCTCCCCAGCCCCACTTACCGTTTAGCTGCTGAATTCTCATTAGCTCCCCACCGTCTAGGGCTTACAGCAACCCCCGAACGATATGATGAACTCCATCACGACCTCGATCTGCTAGTAGGTCCAACAGTGTATCGCATAGCACCTCGTCTTCTAGAAAAGAATGGTTATCTTGCACCCTACCAAATTCAGCGAATTCAAGTAGCTCTCAAACCTGAGGAACAGGCTCGTTATGAATCCCATATTCGCATTTTTCGGAATTATACGCGTCGATTGGACGATATTGAACCTGGCTGGCAGTTTGATACCATTGTGAAACGAACTATCTTTGATCCCGATGCACGAGAAGCACTTTCTAATCTAGAAAAGGCTAGGCGTGTGGCTCTCGAAGCCTCAGGGAAAATTGAACATATAGAAAAGCTTCTTCAACAGCATCGCGACGAGAAGGTTATCATATTTTCGCGATACACTCGAATTGTGGAGAAAGTATCTGACCTTTTTGGTCTGCCTCTTATTACTCACAAAACCAAAGTTTCGGAACGCGAACGCATATTATCGCAGTTCAAAGCAGGAGGATTATCAAAGGTTGTGACCGGGCAGGTGCTTGATGAAGGCGTGGATGTGCCTGATGCATCTGTAGGAATAATTATTTCGGGGACCGGTAGCAAACGCGAGTTCATTCAGCGTCTTGGTCGGCTTCTCCGACCACAAAAAGAGGAGGCTATTTTGTATGAACTCGTAACTGAATCAACGCTAGAAGATGGTCTTTCACGTCGTAGGCAGTTTGATGAAGAAGACGGTGGAAGCTAGTTGATTCTTGGTGTTCGTCGAG
>JAEOSA010000171.1 GCA_016840595.1 Candidatus Hermodarchaeota archaeon
ATGAGTTAGGGGAGATTTTTTGCTCTAGCTCTTCGTCTTTTTTATTCGCGTTTTCTTTTTTTCATTGGCTAATCTTCCCGTCTGCTGCGGCCACCATTCAAGATAGTATTTGAGTTCTTTGACTTCTTCCCTGAGTTCTGCTACTTCTTTTTCTTTGATTTAAGGGGCATCCATTCCTATTGTCCATGCTAAGATAACAAGGCAGATAACTATAACCAAAATAAGAATTGATACTGCAATTTTCAGACTCCCCCAAGCTAATTGTACTTTAGCACCTCCTCTTGCACACACCCATATTGAAATGAAGCAGAAGGCAATTACACATAATTTCTTAGCCTGTTGTTCAAACAACCTCAAATTATGCCTCTCTTCAAAAACAAGAATGCTACAATTTGACATTGGTTGCCATCTTAGTGAAAAGAATAGTCAATTGAATAGGGTTTAAATTCGTTCTTGCAGGGTGGTCCTTGACTAATGAATGCCTTATTTGATTGGGGAGATACAATCCAGGACCAACATGTGCCAAAGGTTCCATCTGGTGTCTTTTCGTGGTAGTGGAGTTGATTCTTACAGTTCGCTAGGATGTCGATGATTGATTGTTTGGTGATGGTACCTTTGTTTTCACCGAACCAGCTTTTCAAGAACCGTTTTCGCAATTCAAATAATTTGATTTTTTCTGGTGACTCGTTGGGAGTGAATTTTCGCATTTCCGGGGCTTCATAAGTTAATGTAACCATGTCAAACCCCTTTGCAGGGTAAGTCACCAAGGTCTTTTGCCTATGCGCCTCGATTTTTGCTAGAGTGTTGTTTCGATCAACGATGATATAGTTTGTACCCCAAACTTTGGGAATTTCCATGATAAATTCTACAGCCTCATCGGTAGTCCGAAAGTTATCTAGAATCCACCGCATGGCAATATTCATTATAACTCCTGGTCCTGTATTTTCAAACGAGGTTGATGCCCCTGAAATTGCGAGCCCTGCCTCATTAATTCCACCGTACCGGGAGAGGAGTGGCCAAAGGAAAGTAAACCCATAACTGGCTAGCTTTCCAGCTGGGTGGACTGTGCAGTTCGTTAGGAACTTGGCTTCCTCTTCCCTCCATTCATGATTCCGTACTAATAGGGTTTTATCGGATTGTGTGTGCTCTGCAGCGATTGCAAAGACGAGACATGAGGGATTCAAGCGGAAGGGAGTTAATTCGAATGCGACAAGAGCATTATAATCTACCTCGCATCCTTCTGCCATTCCATGCAATTCATCTAATAAGCCAGGACAATGTGTCTGGACTTCTTCTTCATAGGCTTTGGATCGTTCGAGATTTTCCTGCGAGAATTTGGGTGGAAACCCTTTTGTCTTTTCACTTACTAGGCGTCGTCCGTTGTCTAATCCGATGTCATAATACGTGCCCCTCAATTTGATTTGCCACATAAGTCTGGGTCGTCAGCTAATTATTATAAGCATTTCAGAGCGTGCTCAAAGTAAACCAAGATTGCTGGAATGGGCGGCGGAATAGAAAGGCCAAATAGTATCGGTAGAGACAGATCAACGCAAGAACACCAATCGTAGGGAATGTAATGTTGTGGAACCATTCTGGTTTGTGGTAGAGCCTACCCCCGAATTGCCTCTAAGATGAAGGAATGGTGGATTCTCGAAGGTGTTGACCATCCAATTGTGAATAGTGGAGAACACAAACAAGAGCTAGTTATCCGAACTATTACTTTCCTTGAAACCACCTAACTCAACCCTCTCCATCTGTTCCATCCCTTTTTTCGAATAAGTTAAATTCTATTTTTTGGGGCTCATTGCGACTAAAGGATTTTATATGCTCTAAATATTGTCATATCAGGCTTTGCATAACTTAATGGAATGGAGAAAAAGATCATGGGATTATTTGGTCGATTTAAAGCCCCAAAAGCGACGATCTCAGTAATGTTGAATAAGGATACGTACAGCCTCAAAGAGCCTCTAACAGGGACCGTTAATGTGTCATCATCCGAAGAATTTGACGCCGATGAAGTCCGTCTTGAAATCTGGGTCAACGAATGGACCAAAGCGACCGAGAAGCAGGGTACGAAAGAAAAACCAATTACAGTAACCGCTCAACAAAACAGCGTACTCCATCAAAGCAAGAATTCCATCGGAGGTCAAATGCAATTCACAGACGGTTTTAGCGACAGTATTGACTTCGGCATCCATTTACCTTCAGGAGTTCCCCCCACCTATCGAAGTCAAAATGCCCGAAATACCTGGATGATGAAAGGCGTAATTGCAGTTAAAGGCCGACCCGATGTCACTAGCCACGATATGGAAGTTGTAATAACCTACTAGTGAACCCTGAAGTTGTATCATTACAAGGCAACGTAACACGTCTCTCGTAAGACGAGATCCAAATAAAGCAGTTGAGAAATCTGAAACGGGTCTTAACTAACGCATTGAATCTGGGTGAGTAAAAGGCAAGTAACGCCGTTCAGCAAAATTTCTTAGTCTGTTGTTCAAACAACCTGATATTATGCTTCAGCAGACAAATTTCTGAAGCAGGGTTCTCATATTCGATGAATCTTGTGCATAGTACTCCTCTTAACGAAACATCAGTTCAGTAAACAAGTTTCTAAACAAAAATAATAGCGTGAACCCAATAATTGTGTTAGCCGGTATTAGACGATTCATTTACAGTTATGATTTGTGATCGAGTAAAGACATTAAGGGCTAAATGTACCATAATCGAGAATTGGAGGGTTAAAGGTAATGAATGCGGACCGTAAATTTGAGAAACTGAAAAATGAAATGCTTGAAAGGTTCTATAGAATTTATCCTGAGATGGCTAGCTACATTGGACTTCATGATCCATATGATAATCAATTATCAAAAGGTGATCTTACACTATATTCTGATATTGAGAAACTTTTAGAAGAATTTGAAAATCGAATGAAAGAAACAATTGATTTCGATGAACTGAGTGAACTAAAAAAACTTGAATGGGAATATATCGAAAGGGCCCTGCCTTTACATAGATTCTTTGTTCATGAACAACGTCAAAGTGAACTCAACCCTGACGCCTTCTTTCCTCTGGGTTATACTTTCTTCATGATGATTGCACGAAACTATGCACCATTTGAAGTCAGAATGAAGGCAATGGCTAGTCGGATTGAACAAATTCCTCAGTACTTGAAGGAATTCCGAACGCGCTTTGCAGAAACCCGACCAGTAAAGTTCTGGTTAGAAATTGCATTGGAAACCGCCCAACAAATGACCATGTTCTTCCAATTTCTTTCTCACCTATCCAAAGGTCAAATTTCTGTTGAAGCCCAAGAGAGGTTAGATAATTGTGTATCTGCATTAGATCAACCTCTCAAAGAGCATATGAAATGGCTTCAAGAACTTCAATCTAAGACGACAGACAATTGGGCTCTTGGAAAAGACCGTTTTGAAAAATTACTTCAACTTCGCGGTTTTGAAATGACTTCTGAAGAAATTTTACAGTATGGGGTTGAAGCGCTGAAAACCCTAAAAGCGGAGAGGGCGCAGATTGCAGCTCAAATTGATCCTCAGAGTAGTGTCGAGGAAGTTATGACAACGATTTCATTAGATCGTCCAGAAACTTTCGAGGAGGTGTTAACTGAAGCACGAGAAGCCATGCAAGAAGCAAAACAATTCATTATTGAAAATGATATTGTTTCCATCTACAAAGAGGATGAACTAATTGTTGAAGAGACACCAGCCTATCTCGCCACGCTAATTCCACTGGCTGCAATGATTCCTGGGTCACTTTATGACACCCCTCCAATCGGTGTTTTTCTCATGACACGTCCAGAAGATATGAATAAACCCGGACTTGATTATCTAAGCCACGAAGGCATTCGGGGAACTGCAGTCCATGAAGCATTTCCCGGTCATTTCCTGCAGACTTCCGCTAGCTCAAGGGAGACACTAATTCCCCTTTTCAGTGCATTAATTACCTTCCTTGGGTCTGAAACTTGGGAGGGGTGGGCAATGTATTGTGAGGAAATGATGTTGGAGAAGGGATTCCTAAAGGGTGCAAAAGCAAAGATGATTCAGCTTAATGCGGCTATATTCCGTGCGGTTCGAATTATCGTTGATGTCCGAATGTCACGAGGTGAAATGACCATAGAGGATGCAGTGAATATGGGCATGAAAGAAACGGGGGTATCAAAAGAAGCTGCAATAGCTGAAGTTCGACGCTATACAATCATGCCTGGACAGCCTTTGTCGTATCTTATAGGGAAGCATCTGATTTTACAATTACGAGATGAGATTAAAGAAAAGATGGGGTCCAAATTTTCTGACAGGTTCTTCCATGATACAATAACAGCTTACGGTGAGTTTCCGATATCAATGATCAAAGCATTCTTTACTCGACAAATTTCCAAGTTAGAATCTTAGCATATATCCAATTTTCAAATGGGTTACCATAAACCTAGGAAATAAAGCGTTTGTGAATATGGTTGCCATAATTTCTTAGCCTGTTGTTCAAACCACATCACATTATGCAATACTATGATAAAAAAAGTCACCATTCTACTTAGATAGATAACGGATCTTACATCTTCGGTAAATGCACTAGATGGCTATAAATGAATCAAGTTAGCTTCTGATTTAGTAATATTTTTGGTCTTGGAGTCACCTAGTCCAGATAGAGGGAACAGACTATATCCGTTAATGCTTCGACTTCATGGTGGAATGTTCTTCGTTTACGACGCCTGGCATTTAATCTCGTTTG
>JAEOSA010000021.1 GCA_016840595.1 Candidatus Hermodarchaeota archaeon
AACTTCCACTAAAATCGACTCCACAGAGCGTTAATTGTCGACCATATGAACCTTATGCAAAAGTAAACATAAACCTTCCTTCTCCGTTTTGGTGCGGAAAGTTGAAATAGCTTCAACCTAAATACACAAAAGACAATAGCGGATGCTCTCACCAGGGGATACCGGATGATACACCACGTTTTCATCATCGACGCACGAGACGAAATCGTCGTTCAGAAGAAATTCTGGATCATCACCATCAATCAAGGTGAAATGCAAGATTTCGCTGGCCGCGTCAAAGATGCCCAAGATTCCCTTATCGAGGAAATTGGTCCCATCAAATACATCGGAAAACCCCTCGGACGCGGTGTAGTCGTACTCTGTGCTGAAAGCGTCGACGACGATGATACCCTTCGCGAAAAACTCGACCGTGTTACCTATGAATTCCGTCGTGTTATCAGCTACGAGGTCGAATACGAAGACTTCATGGAAAAAGTCGACGACTACGTCGTCACTACCCTCAAAGTCAGCATCATCGGCTATGGTGGCGTCGGGAAAACCACCCTGGTTACTCTTCTAAATGGTGGCGTCCCTCCCACAAGCTATGTCCCCACCATCGCCATTGACATCCAAAAAATCGAAGGCGCTCGTATTGGTACCTACGAAATATCCACCTGGGACTTTGCTGGACAAGACCGCTTCCGCAAACTCTGGGAACTCTACTTCCGTGGCAGCCGAATTATCCTCCTCGTTACTGACTCAACCCTCGAAAATGTCCTAAACAGCAAAGATATCATCGACCTAATCCGTCGCAAAGACATTGCCGCACAGCTCCTAGCTATTGCCAATAAACAAGATCTACCTGGCGCCTTATCTCCACAGTTAGTGCAACGAATTCTAGGCATCAAAGCCTATGGAATGGTCGCTATCGATCCCAATAACCGCCAAAAAGCCTTAGACATCATCAATGAAGCCTTGAAGCTAACCGCACCCAAGGAAGAAGTCGTGGCACCAAAACCCGAAATGACCTTTTGATCCTCGATGTTTTTTCTCCTATCACTTACCACCTTATTTGCCAATGGACTATTTTTCGGGCAACATTATGCATCATCGAAACCCCTATATAGCACATATTTGTAGCATTTGCATAGTAGCAAATAGGACAATTTCGTTTTTTATCAGAAATTTTACTTATCGTGCTATGCAGCTATTCCCTTGAATACCATTCGTGGGAAAAGCACGGCTGCGTGACACAGCCAAACTTCCCGAAAGGGAAACTCACCTAACTGAAGACAATCGAGGTGAATCATATGGAAAAAGGAACAGTCAAATGGTTTAATCGCGACCGAAACTACGGCTTCATCGAACGAGAATCCGGAACAGACGTATTTGTTCACGGTAGCGAAGTCGAAGGCGATAAGGTCCTCAACGAAGGCGACAAAGTCACCTTCGAAGTTGAAGAAGGCGACCGCGGTCTCAAAGCCGTCAAGGTCAAACTAGAATAAACCACGACATCATCATAAACAATATTCACTCCGAGTTACACTCACTTCGAGTTGATCTTCAATCAACCCAGTCCTTTTGTACGTCTTAGTAGGTGAAGATAGATTCTCCACACCATCATAGAGAATCCATTCTTAAGTACAAATTCAATATCTCCCCGATTCAAGCTTTTAAGAATCAAAATCTAATTGAACCAATTGGAAGCTTTCAAATGACGACAAAACCAACAAAACTTCAACGACCCGATGTCCATTTTGACGCGATTCTAGCCCTGGTTGGGATTCTTCTGGGTTTCTTATTCGTTGTCGTCATTTACATCCTCGAGTATCCCCATGAATTTCTCACAACTTGGGGGATGCCGTTAATAATGTTTCTCACAGTCACCTACGCTCTAGGGCTATCTATAATGGGCTCTATCATCAGTCACGAAATCAATTTCTATTTGGCAAAAAAATTGCTCGAGACTAATCCCGAAGACTTCCCTGCAGAAAAATTCACTGAACTCAGACACAACGCCCAACGAAACCTACGAAACACGCTCCAACTGCTCTTGTACTTCATATTCAGTTTTGGATTATTCCTCATTAACCTCGCGTCTTTCACAGTTTCTAAGCTCTTCGCTTCAACCTTTTTCATGATAGAAACTACAATACTCCTTCTCTGGGGCCCACTAATAATCGTAATAATCCGATTGTTAGTCATGTTTGCAGTCCAATTTATCTTGATTATTCCCTTTGCAAAGTTCCAAGGTAACCTCTGGGATTCTTATCGAACCATTGAAGAACTCCAGACCAATTCAAAAGAACCAGGTGAATGAATTTACACCCGGGACTAGCATACACTCAGAGAAGGTAATTGATAGTAGACTCCAAACCTAAACTTTCTTCTGGGCGGCTTTCCACTCATCGTACAGGTACTCAAAATACATCAGATAGGTTGGGTCATTGTAGGCTTTTCGGGCTGCTTCTGCAATTGGTCGGATTTTTTCCCAATGGCTCTCCACTTGAAATATGGCTCGAACCATACTAAAATCAATGAGCTTGCTATGTAACAGAAATCCGAGCAGTTCATAAGCACTGCTAATCTGACGAACAGCTATGTGGATAGGTTCTTGGCCTGTTGGAGGTCCGAATTTCTTCCTGAATTCGCCATAGTCTTTGAACTCCGCTGAAAGCAATAGAGAATCGGCGTCATGAAATTCTTTGGTATTATAGCTCATATACAGGCGCATCACCATGTCAATCTTTTCAAGTTTCCGCGCTCTACGTGAATTGAAAAGCTAGTAAACCACGCCCAATGTCACACTCACCGAAGCAATAACCAGCGAAATGGTTGAAGTAGCATCTTGCAAGTTACTCACCACAATTCATACGGACATACAGTTCATACTACAGAAGTTTCGGTCCACTGAAAATCTTTTGCAATCCATAAACGATAGCAGAAATCTAGTTAGAAAACAACGTGAAATTAAGAATCTTGTAAAACCTACATTTTTACTTTTTTTGATGTGAAATTTGTTTTATTTCACACACCAGAATGATAATTATGATTTATCCCACTAATAGCCAAATATCCCTCAACAATAAACCATTACTCACAAACACTTGATATAAAAATGGAAAAGACACACACATAGAAACAATGCAGAAGATGGTCTCTCTGAAGTTTCAAATTCGCGAATGGAATCGCCAAACGGATCAAGCGTTCTTCGACTACTGTCAACTTGAATCATATAAAGGGACACTCCCAGACACAGATTCATTATCTGAAGAAGAAATAATGCGAAAATATGAGGAATTCGATAAGAACGATCCGGTGGATATGTCCAGTCCAGATCATGTGGTGTTCATTGGAGAAACCAGTGAAGGACAACCAGCTGGGTTGGTTTGGGTATGTCACCGTGAGCCATTTTGGCGATTTAAGGAATCATTAACGTGGATTTATAATCTTCATGTTGTGCATAGATTTCGCAGACAGGGTCTGGCAAAATTGCTCTTAGAAACAATCGAAGAGTGGACCAGGAGTGAGAGTCTGAAACTCATTGGGTTACATGTAGTTGAATCGAATACAGCCGCACGCGCATTATACGACTCTTGTGGTTACAGGCTAGCAACTACACACAATGAGAGCTGTTTTTATGAAAAAAGCATTGTAAACAATAAAGGAAAGTAAATCTTCGACACTCATTTTGGGACATACAATGCACGAGAAAATTCCGTGCATTACTCAAATGTAGGAAAAATAATTGTCGCAGGTGCGGAAGGGCAATACCTTTAAAGACTCTCGGGCTTACATCTTTTTGTTAGCAAATAGGATTGAGTTTCGATTTTTGAAGAACTTTAGCTTATCGTGCTAGGCAGCTCTTCCCCTGAATGTCATTCTACGGAACAGCACGGTTGCGTGACACAGCCACCTATCCCTGAGAGATAACCCCATCTCAATGCAAGTGAATCGAGGTGAGCACTATGGAAAAAGGCACTATCAAATGGTTTAATCCCGATCGCAACTACGGGTTCATCGAACGCGAAGTCGGCACCGACGTTTTTGTACACGGCAGTGAAGTTGAAGGAGCACAACTCCCTAAGGAAGGAGATCGCGTCAGCTTTAAAGTCGAAGACGGCGACCGCGGCCTCAAAGCCACCAACGTCATGATCAAATAAACCACCCATTCAACCAACTAACCAATCAATCTCAGTGACCCAACTTCACAAAGAATATCCTCATAATCCGTTGAAAACGGAAACTGGGATTGATTTGTTAACCAAAATACACTACAGGAGCTGAAAGAATATGAGTGAAGAACCAAATAATAAAACACAAGCTGAAGAACGCGTAATGAGAGATCTACATCGTCGACCACGATCTCGTAAAAACCGTGAATACGTTCTAATCTCCGGTGAACGCGTCAAACGAACCGACATCGGGTGGACTGAAGAGTACGAAAACGAAGACGCGCAAGAATAAACGAAGTCTCCTTTGCTCCTTTGAAGTCCACGAAGTTACCGATTATTCGCTAGAGCAGATTCCTTTTCTTGCCAGGTGATCTTGTCTATTAACTCTTGAATTGCCCGGGGAATAGGTTTAGTATCTTTGAGCGAAGCGTCCGCAACCAACTCAATACCTGGATGCAACGAAAAAAGCCCCAAAACCGGACACGAAAAGAGCGGTGACAAATCAATCTGCTCAAAAGGGTTAGCAGATAAATACAATATTTCTAGCTTTAGGCAATTTCGAAGCGGCTCCAAATCAATGGAGGTCAAATGATTCTCACCCAATTTGAGAGTTCGAAGATCTGTACACTGTTTTAATGGTGTCAAATCAATTTCCTTTAACTTATTTCGATCCAAAATAAGATCTTCAAGCTGACTCCAATACCCAACTGGTGTCAAATCAATTTCTACGAGCGCGTTCCAATTGAGCCGAATTTCTTGAAGGTCCGTGCACTGGTGAAGAGGAGCAAGATCAATTTTCTGAAATCGATTAGCTGTGAGATGAAGTTCTCGAAGCTTCGTACAGGTTTGAAGCGCCGTCAAATTAATTTCTGCTAGTTGATTATTACTTATTTCCAGCTTACGTAATCGATTACAATGTTCAAGTGAACCAAGATCTAGTTGGATTAATTGATTTCCACTTAACCGCAGATTCTTCAAGTTCGGACAGTGTTGCAGCGGTCCAAGATCAATTTTGGTCAATTGGTTTCTTCGCAAATCTAGCTCTTCAATTTCAGTACGTCGATCGATAGGGGAGAGGTCCAACTCAACAATTTCGCGCCCATACAATGCGATATCAGTTTTTTCCGGAGGAATTTGAACTTGCACCTTTTCGCCATCAACTGTCGTATACTTAAGGATAATATCTTCCACGCAATCAGGGTCTCCTTATTTGAATTCCGTACCCCATTTCTCCTACTCCCTTTTGTTATTTGGGGACACAACACACTGGCTAAAAAGAACACCGAGAATACACAATTCGCATGATATGAAGAAAAATCATCTTTCATGTAATTTGTATGAAATCACATCTATGTCTTCGAAAGTAGGGAAAAACGCCAATAACACATCAAAAATTTGTCTACAACCATTCAAAAGAATACACGCAAATTGAATTTACAGATAGAAGAAAAAAGGACTGGCATCTGGATTTCTTACGCCTGCTGAAAGGCGGTGGTCTAGTCCTTGCGTAGTCTCTTTGCTACAAGCTTCCTTATTTCTTCAAGGAGGACAACCAGGGATCCGAACAGGACCACTCCCACCCATTCATTCCAAGCAAGCGGCACAAGTCTGAAGATTGCTGCTAGCGCGGGAACCGCAAAGAGGATTCCGACCAGTATGACATTGATGAAATAGACGACGAGTATGTATCGATTCCGAAGGATTCCTATCTCTCGAATTGACTTGGTGGGGGACCTGCAGTTTTGGACGCTGAACCACTGGACCACGATGAGGGTAACGAACATAATTGTCCTGATTTTCTCCTCCGGCTGGCCAAGATTCTGGTAGTAGATGATGACGACTAAGGATGCCATGATGCAACCATAGAAAAGCGCTCTGCTGAGGGTTTTTCTAGAGAGGATTCGATCCTTCAGGGAGCCTGGCCTTTCATCCAAGAGACCCTTCTCCTTTGGCTCGAGAGAGAGAGCAATGTCTAATGTACCATCGGTTACGAGATTGACCCAAAGGATTTGAATAGGAAGCAGGAGAACGGGATTCGCGAAGAGCAGGAGCACTGCAAGGATAGTGAAGCTCTCCGCCAGATTCGTCGATGTCAGAAAGAGAACAACACGCCGTAGCGAGGTCAGGATGTTTCTACCCTCTTCAATACCGTCAACTACTGCCTCAAAGCGCTCGTCCTGCAGCACGATATCGGAGGCTTCCTTAGCGATGTCAGTCCCTGTGACGCCCATGGCTATGCCAACATTAGCTTGTCTTAGGGCTGGGCTGTCGTTTACGCCATCGCCCGTCATGCTGACGAGTTTGTCGAGGTTCTGCAGTGCTTTCACAACCCTGACCTTGTGGATTGGTGTCGTTCTGGAGAGGACTGTGGCACTATGAGTCAGTGCGTCCTGAAGCTGCTGGTCATCCATCGCATCAATCTCATCACCAGCAAGTGTCAGGTCTCCTCTCTCCTCATCAAAGATACCCACTTCCTGTCCAATTGCCTTGGCTGTAAAGGCATTGTCACCAGTTACCATGATGACATCAATGCCTGCCCTGTTGGCTTTCTCGATGTAGTCACGGACTCCTTCCCTCGGCGGGTCGTTGATTCCACAGAGCCCTACAAATGTCATATCTCGGAGGTCCTCGTTGGTGATCTGACTCTTATTAGAGGGCACAGTCCTGACCGCACATGCTAGCATTCGGAGTCCTTGTGAAGCGAACTCCGTCACGATCTCCTCTGTGTTAGACGGGTTCACAAGGAACTGCTCTATGACCTCTGGAGCTCCCTTCATTATGACCAGATTTCCAGCCTCTTCTGCTCCCAGAAGACTGCTGGGCTGATGAAGCGTCGCCATGAACTTCCTCTCGCTGTTGAAGGGAATCTCAGAAATCCGTGGCCAGGCCTCATCGAGCACATACTTGTGAAGACCGACCTTCTCCAGCGCCACCAGCAGAGCTGCCTCGGTAGGTGACCCTCGTATCCTCCATGCCTGATCAGCTCCGGTGCAGATTCGCATTGGGTCGTCTTCTGTAAGGCACTCCGAATAGACTTCTGAGTCGTTACAGAGAGCCATCATCGTCAGAAGCCTTTCAAGATCAGGGTATTCTTTGAGCTGAGCTCCCTCGATTCGCTCTTCTGAAGACACCTGGCTCACATCAAGGTCGGGCGAACGCAGACATCCTTCTGGACCGCAGCCTGCGAGAAAAACCCCTCCGCTTTCGACATCAAATCCTGAGCCACTTACCTCGAACATATGGTTCGGAGTGAATATCCTGCGAGTCATCATTTGGTTCTTCGTAAGGGTTCCAGTCTTATCCGAGCAAATGACATTAACTAGACCTAGTGTTTCTACGACACCCAAGTTTCTCACAATGACATTCTTCCGTGAGAGCGTGTAGAGTCCAACAGAGAGCACTATGGTGACAATGGCGATGAGTCCCTCAGGAATCGCAGAAACAAGTGCAGAAAGTGAGAACAAAAAAAGGCCCACAATGGGTACGTTCCGGTAGAGCCCCAAGATTACCGTGAGCACTAAGAAGAGCATTGCCGCAGCAAGAAAGAAGATGCTCAGTCGCCTTAATCGAATCATAATGGTTGTTTCTTCCTTAGCGACGCCCGCGAGCTCCTTGTTGATTTCGCCCAAGGTGGTGTTATCGCCCGTCGCCTGCACCAGAATACGGGCGCGGCCTTCTGTGACATACGAACCAGCGAAGACCTTGTTGGACTCCTCGTAGTAGTGTGGGTTCTCAACTGCGCAGTACACATCTTTCTTGATTGGTACGCTTTCTCCAGTAAGGAGGCTCTCATCGACATGCAGGTTGCTCTCGAATAGCACCCTTCCGTCTGCTGGGACCTTCTCTCCAGCTCTGAGAAGGAGCAGATCTCCAGGCACCAGCTCCGCGGAAGGGATCTCAGTTTCCTCTCCATCGCGAATGACAAGGGACCGCTGTTCGATGAGCTTCTTGATGGACTCGATGGTTCTTTCTGCCTTCCACTCCTGAACGAAGCCAATGATCGCATTGATCAAGAGAATGATTGCGATGACCACTGCATCTATTGCATGGTCTACTAGAATAGAGACACCAGCTGCAAGAATGAGAACATACACCAGAGGCGACTTGAACTGACGGAGGAAGAGCGAAACGGGGCTCTGCCTCTCCTTCATTGTGAGTTCGTTGCGCCCGTGTTCCAAGAGCCTCTTCTTCGCCTCTTCTGGTTTTAGCCCTTCTGGGTCCGTACCGAGGCTCACGAGACATTCCGCATAGTCGAGGAACTCTTCTAGTGGAGATTCTTTACTCATGTCCATCACTGGTCCGATGGTCTAGGCATTAGGTTCCTATATATGCTTCATGCTGGGTGATGGTCTGCCCAATGATGTGACGCAAATCCACTCCAAGAACCATGCAAGAATTGGAAATTTGTCTTCGAAACCAATCAAAATAGCGTTTAATACAAAGAGTAATTGTTGACTCGAACCATATAATTGGTCTGGTTAATTCAAGGTGCCATTCTTTCCGTTGCATCTTGTTCCATTAGATTTTGATTATTGTTATTGGCTTCACTAGCACGATGGATGGCAAATTTTAGCGCAAGGGGTCCAAAGATTTGGAAAATAAGCGTTGAGATTCCAATAATACCAACAATGAGAAAAGCGTAATTTGGAAATCCTAGCTGATTTAGTCGATCCGCGATCACCACGCTTAATCCCACTGCAACGCCGGCTTGACTAAAAAGGCATAATCCTAGGTACCGTTTCACTGTGGGAGGGTTATCACCAATATTTGCGGCAAACCGCGTTCCCAAATATTTCGCCAAACCTCGCCCAATTACATAAATGATAGAAGTCGTAACAACAAGTATTCCTCCAATTGCTATCACTGCTGGGTCAATCATCCCTGCACCGAAGAGAACAAAGAAAAAGAGTATTACGGGGCTAATGATTTTTTCTGCTTCATGACTCAGTTCTTGTGCCTCCTTCGGTCCACGGTTACCAACCACTATCCCCAAAATCATACAAGATAGAAGAGAACTAAAGTGTAGAAATTCTGCAATCCCAATAATGAGGAGAATCACACTAACTAACAAAAGGATATACCGTCCATGATCTTCCACACGTTCTAATACAAACGCAAGAAGCAAACCTACACCTGCACCCAAGACCAAGGACATGCCGATTTCGATGACTGGTGCTGCTAATAGAAGAGGTAACGGTAAAACTACTGGGACAAGAAATAACAAAACTATACTCATCGTAATGCTGGTAAGAATAATTGCGATGACATCGTCGATGATTAATGTGAACATAACTGCATCCGTGACTGGACCCTTGCTTTTGAATTCCCAGATTACATCTGCTGTTGCTGCGGGAGCAGTAGCACTGGCTAGACCGGCTAATAGAATGGCTGGTATTGGGTCACGAAGCCAAAAGAAGACGAGACCAAAAACGAGGAGAGCTGCACCGAGACTTTCAGCGAAAATAATAGGTAATAAGTTCCGGGACTGTTGTCGAATTTTACTTATCTTGAGTTCATTTCCAATATTATAACCGATAAACCCTAATGCTACAGCAGTAACTACTGGTGAAAGGGCAAGAAGCCTTTCATCTATCAAACCTAGAAAAAGAGGGCCAAGTACAATTCCAGTCAGGATAAAACCCAGAACTTGAGGGACTCCTAGGCGTCGTTGGATTTCCGCGCTTATTACCGTTAGAACTATAACTAGGCTGACGACTAACAATAGTGGAATATCAATTACAAGTTGTAGCATGGGAATTCACAAGTTTTTATGTAGCCAGAGAAAAATACAAATCTAATATTATTTATATAAATTTTATCCTATACTAAATAGGTGAAAAAATGGCTTTGATAGTAGTAGTATTCACAAAATCGAGTTTTAATGAAATTATTGTATAAGTGTAGGTAACTCTATTATCTGAATATATGGACGCATAGAACAACTCTGTCGTTGTGTGTATCTGTGTGAATTTTTTTGTCAGTCTGCCTCGATTTTCACCTTAAGCTTACTTAATTCCGCTTCAACAGCTTCCCAAATTTTTACCAATTCGAGTTTTTCATGCTTCAATTCGTATTCCCATTTACTTGCCCTTGCATATATTCTGCGGGCTTTGGGTTTTCCAAAGATTAGAAACTCTATCCAATGATCGGAGCGTAATCTACGCGGGTCTTTCCAGAACACAGAGCCTGCAAAATCCTTACGAATTTCTTTGGACGGTAATTTCCCCTTTTTGATCTTTTTAGACATCAAAATGTGCTTATGTCTAGTGTGTTGTATGAGTTCCTGTTCAATGATACTAACAGCTTCAGAAATCGGAATGGGATTTTGTAGAGAATGATATTTATCGTCACCTTTATCCATTCTTAGAATCCCTCCACTCAAGATTTCTGTTACCGCTTCCATAAATGTTTTACAGTCAAAGTGAAAGGGCTTATTCCAAGAGGGAATAGTTAGAATACAATTTGAGAAGGCAAAAGTCATTTTGAATTGAATCTTAATTATTCCCCTTTTGAACATAAGACGTGAAACAAATCATCTTTCACATCATTTGGAAGCATAGCACATACTTCTTTGACACTGATCGTCGACTGCAGATAATAGATTATTCAATTCCTTGCGATATTAACCCGACACCAATTGGCTGTATGTGCTACAGCTTACGGTCTAGAGGTTTTGGGCATGTTGATTGTTCCATTCGAAGGAATAGAACCCCCTCTTAAGGAGTACATACAAAATATATTAGAGAAAAGCCCATGATTATGAAATCTTTCTATTCCGCTTTTTATGAGGGCAAGATATGAGTTTATTCACTAAAGTCCAGCGGTTTGCCACCAAACGGAACTTTTTCCTCACCCTAACGATTACGCTAGCTATGTTTCTTGTCATAGCGTTATTTCTATTTCCCTTCCTGAGTCTCTCTGGGGGTCTCTTTCCGCTTGATATGAGGCTAGCTTACACCATCGATGAGGTAGTTCAATTGTTTACTGCACTGGATGTTCAAGGAAGACAGCTTTATTCCCTGATTCAAATTGCCGATACGGTCTTTCCCATCGCGCTGGCTTTGACCTTGATCTTTATTCTTGTAATGGTTACACAAAGACTATTCGATCCGACCAACCGAATACATGTAATCATTTTCGTACCATTGTGTGGCGCAATAGCCGATTACACAGAAAACACCCTCATTGCGACCCAACTCCTCTCCTATCCCGTTTTATCCAATCTTATCATCACAATCGCAAGTGTCATTACAACCATCAAAGGAGGATTTATGCTCCTCACATTCATTCTAGTAATCATATTAGCTATTGCGGCCCTACTAAAAACTCGATGAAATCCCAATTATCCGATGTGAATCAAATCATCTTTCATGTCATTTGTAAGAAATCGCATGTACGTCTTCGATACCTAAGAATAAAGCAGATAAAACCATGAAAACCTCGGATTTTATTCTAAGACGTAAGGCTGCAATTTAAAAAAACTATACGTCAAGTCAAGCTAAGCTTCAAGTACAAGAAGAAATGTAGTTTTATTAATTCGTAGTGAAGAGGGGGATACATCCCTTGCCATCACATGGTTTTCGAAGATTCGTGGTGTCTTAGATGAAAGACAGATCAAAGACGGCTCCCTATGGAGGAAAAGGATGGTCTCCACGGGAAAGATCATTGAAGGAAGAACTTGGTAACATATGGAGTTCTTGTGGAGTTAATACTGAGTGGACCCGGCTCAAGAAGGTGCTTCTTCATCGTCCGGGCATTGAGCTGACGGGACTCTCAGATCCAGACGAGGTGCAGATGATTGAAATTCCATCCATAGACATAATCATGAAGCAGCATGATACCCTCGCAGGAGCCTTCAGAAATTCAGGTGTAATTGTGTCGTATCTTGAACCGACCGTAACGCCTCCGCCCAATCTGATGTTTGTCGCAGATTTACTATTTACCACACCTGAAGGAGTGATTCTTTCTCGTCCTGCTTCGTCAGTCCGCGCAGGAGAGGAACGATTTGTCGCAACTCGGTTAGCCAATCTTGGCATTCCTATTTTACGAAGCATACGTGGGAAAGGGACGTTTGAAGGGGCTGATGCGGCTTGGCTCAACCCTGACACTGTTATGATTGGCGTAGGGTTTCGAACTAACAAAGAGGGAGCAATGCAGGTATCGAACTACCTGAAAGAGATGGGAATTGAATCCGTGAAAGTTAACCTTCCACCAGGTTCTATGCATCTCATGGGGGACCTTCGCTTTGCAGATCAAGACCTAGCAATCTGCAGGCCAGGCAGAGTGAATGATTCAACCTTGGACATGCTAGGGGAACATGGATTCTCTACACATTTTGCACCTGATGAAGCTGAAATTGCCGCCGGGCTATCAATGAACTTCGTCACATTAGGACCCAAGAAAATCCTAACAGCAAGTGGAAATCCAAAGACACAACTATTTTATGAAGAGCTAGGATTGAAGTGTTCGCTGGTCAACATAAGTGAGGTGGCAAAAGCGGCAGGGGGAATTGGCTGTCTGACCGGTATATTGGAACGCGAGTAGCTGGTTTGCCAGGAACTGCATGACGTAATTTTTAGTGATTGCTAACGGCTGAGGAATAAGCCAACCGCAAACACCTTCTAACAACAAACAACGGGTTGACATTCATCCCCATACAATAATGAATGTGATATCTCCAATTAAGAGCGAAATTTGATGTTTGGGTGAGATTATGGTTGACTCTCGTGAATTAGCCAAACTTGATGGCACGGCTATGGCAGAAAAGGTTCGCCAAAAAGAAGTAACCCCCTTTGAGTTAGTTGAGGTCGTCATTGAACGCATTGAACGCATCAATCCAAAAATCAACGCTGTTATCACCCCCATGTTCGACGAGGCTCGTAAAACTGTTAAAGGAAAACTACCTACAGGACCGTTCACTGGGGTACCTTTCCTGTTGAAGGATCTCCTGGCTGCTTATACGGGTGTTCGACTGAGTTATGGTTCAGCAGCACTAAAAGATTACATTCCTGATTTTGACAGTGAACTGGTTAAGAGATTCAAACGGGCAGGACTCATTACCGTTGGAAAAACCAATACTCCAGAATTTGGCCTCCTTTCAACCACTGAACCGCTATTCTTTGGTCCCACACGAAATCCCTGGAATACTGAGCGTACAACCGGGGGATCCAGTGGAGGAACTGCAGCCGCGGTGGCTGCCGGGATTGTACCCATGGCTCATGGCAGTGATGGGGGAGGCTCTATCCGTATTCCCTCCTCCTGTTGTGGTGTATTTGGCATAAAACCCACACGCGCCCGCAATCCCTTGGGACCCACACATGGTGATATTCAAAGCGGACTTGTTGTCGAACATGCACTAACACGTTCCGTTCGAGACAGTGCCGCCTTACTTGATGCCACTGCTGGTCCCGATGTCGGTGATCCCTATTGGGCACCACCACCGAAACGTCCATTCATCCAAGAAGTTGGAGCTGATCCAGGAAAATTACAAATAGCCTATACATCGAAGGCGATAACCGGTGAAGTCGCCCACAAAGAGTGTGTAAAAGCAATTGATACTGCCGTCTCACTATGTTCCGAACATGGTCATGAGCTCGTTGAAGCAAACCCGAATTTTGACATCCAAGCAATGTATCAAAACTTTGTTGCTCTCTGGTCTGGAGGTGTGACAGCCGTCTTCAGGAATATTGAACAACTTCGTGGAAGTCCTGTCCTACAGGAAGAAGTTGAACCTCTCACCTGGGAGTTAGCGAAAATTGGACGGCAATTTACTGCTGGTGATTACCTGTTTTCGATCATGATGCTCCAGCAAATATCTCGAGATATTGCCCGGTTTTTCCAAGAATATGATATCTGGCTCACACCCACTCTTATTGAACCTCCTGTTCCCCTAGGGCATTTTGACTGCCCTCCAGAACATCCCATGAAAGGCTTCTTACGTGCCGGTGAATTTGCGCCCTTCACACAAATCCAAAACATCACAGGACAACCAGCCATGTCCATGCCTCTTCATTGGACAAGTGACGGGTTACCAGTCGGTACACACTTCGTCGGTCGCTTTGGAGATGAAGCAACTCTCTTTCGACTAGCCGCACAACTTGAGGCATCCCAGCCTTGGATAAAACGCCAACCGCCCATCCATGTCTAATCCTTTTTGTTATCCTTCGTTTCTGATGCAAAAAACTGTGAAAGGCTAGGTCGTGTGGATTGATAGTCCTTCTCGATCCGTCCACTCTCAATGAAAGATTTCAACAAAAGGGCTTCTTTCACTCGAAAATCAAGACCATTCGCTTCCTCAGATTTTGATTCACAGATAATACTTACCTTATCTAAGAACCGTTGTTCCCGTAGAACAGAGAGAAAGAGCTCCCAAGGAACATTACTTCCACCTTCGAGGGGCGCGTGGCGAACCTCTCCACGACGCCCTACGACGATACCTGAGAGGTGAACTGGTAGTCGCCACCGAGACAAATCGATATTCTGCTCAATGAGTTCAAGCCGTCGTAGGATTCCAGATTCCGTCGTGACATCACCACCTCTAGCAAAGTCATGTGCGAAATCCCAACAAAATAAACAACCTGCTTCACTCGCTACTGTGCAGGTGTCTTCAAAATTTCCAAAACCTGCGATTTTTCCTGCCACTTCAGGAGCCGGTACTGCATTGATTCCTTCATCTTCGGCTTTTGCCATGATTTGTTGTAATCGTTTTTGCACACGTGTTTTGGTCGCTGTTCCTCCTTGACGGGATCCAGCATGAAAGGTGACGTGCGTCGCTCCGACTGCATCGGCGATATTTAAACACCGTGTCATGTGCGCTCGACTCGTCCGTAACTTGCCTTTCTCAGTAGTGGTAAGCGATATCACATAAGGACCGTGAATACTGACATGAAACTCCTGCATCTGCTTCCCAATGTCTTCTGCCCGTTCTTGGGAGGGATAACCGGGGAGTCCACCCCGTGGTCGACCTAGGACATTAGACAGACAGAGAAGCTCTGCTGTTTTCAATTGTTCAGCCCGAAGGACAGTGGTCACTTGACGAACAACATTATCTGAAGTGAAAGTGCTTAGCGGAAACGCTGCAAAACCGACAAAGGTTTGAAGTTTCTTCGTCACGGGATGTTCGCCAAAGGAAGATGACGTTGAAAGTGCCTTTAAGTGTGTGTAATGTGCTTTACGCGTTTCTGGGTTTGACTGAGGAGGTTCTGTTGTAATTCGAAAGGTTTATATTTGTGAACGATACTATTCTAGTACAGAACGAAAAAATTCTATCGTATAGAAACCGTATTCATTCGTTTAATAACCGAATGGAGTCGAATCAGATGAGGAAAAATAACAAAAAACAATGTTGTGTAAAAGAAAAGGCATTAGTTGAGTTTTTGAAATATAGTAAGCTTGGATAGGAGTCACACAATAGATGTTTGGTCGAAAAAAAGACAAGGAAAAGGAACGCGAAGACGAATTACGTGACGAGATGCGCCGCTTGGAGGAGCAAATGGCAAATCTTCGACGCAGGATGGAAAAGGAAAAAGATTCCGGACGTGAAGCTCCACCGAAACCTCCCAAGGAGAAACGGAGAGCGAAAGGCGTTCGGATAGATATTGATGACGAAGCGCTCCATGACGATATGGAAGAGTTTGGTCGAAGAATGGGTGCCTATGGGGTCGAACTAGGTGATTACATTAAAACGGTCGTCTCTGATGCGATGCGAGGCGCCAATAGAGCCATGCGTAGCGTATTCATCGGTCCTAAAGGTGCTCGTGTTCGCGTTGACGACAATGAAATCGGTTGGGATCCTGAAGGGGTAGAAGCCCATCAGGTGCCCCCTGAAGAAGCTCAACGGCTGCTTGCCCCCTTGGCTAGTGAGGAGCGGATTCGCATCCTCTATTT
>JAEOSA010000172.1 GCA_016840595.1 Candidatus Hermodarchaeota archaeon
AGTTGCGACACCTCTTTCTTAAAACACCAAGAAAAGCCTTCATGCCCCACAAATTTCGTTCAAACCGACTTCAAGACGACATCACAGTCTTTTCTGGTCATCATCTTTCCTATCGCTTTTCCTTGGGTAATTATGGCGTTTTTCTCTCCTCGACCTATGCGTTGAAACAGCTTGACTGTGATGGTTTCTTCGGGTTCTTCAAAGACACGGTTCCAGGTGCCCACAATTTTACCTTTAACGAACACGGTGGGTTGTGCCTGACCGCCGATGTACACGTGTTTTTCATGTTCGGTGGTAACGAAGTGGTTGTGGAGCTGATAGCCTTTCGGATATGGATCTTCATAGGGAAATAAGAGAACGGGGAGTGTGCGAGGGGCTTTGAACTTCTTGAGGGCATTATAATCGGATTCGAGCATCACATAGTCTTCGGAGTGTTTCTTGATTCGGAGGGGAAGGAGCGCGGGTTCAAGTGCAGTCATGACGGATCGAATTTTGGTTTTTCCTAGCCCGGTCCACCAGGCTACATCTTGTTCGGTGATTGGTCCGTATACGCGAATATAGTGTTTGACTAGCCGGGTTTGTGCTTCTTCGGTGGTGAGGGGTTCGAGGTTGAGATTGGGATAGACCGTGCGTGTCAGGGCGTAGCGGTTTTCATGTCGGGTCATGATGGGGTCTCGATACTTTTCGCTGAAGACTTTGCCTTGTTGCATTAACACAGTGAGGGCGATATTCACATTCGTCATGCGTGAGACATTTTTGCCAATCTGTCTTTCCAGGGTGCGGACGAGGCCAGGACTCATGGCCTGTTTAATTATTCGTAATGGTTGGGCACCATCCTTGAGTACTGTAAACACGGATTCGGCGAGGCGTTGATATTCGGAACGGGGAATGTTCCACCCTTCGAGTAGCTGCAGACTTTGGGCTTCGGAAAGTCGAGTGGCTTGAAACGCGATGGGAGCCAGCTTCGTTGTCATAATGAACAGCGTGCGGCGCATGAAACCGAGTCGAATGAGGTTCCGTTTAGCGTATAATTCCTGGTCTAGCATGCTGCGTTGGAATTGATTCATTCGGGCAAACAAGGAGAGGTAGGGTGTGGATGCACTGGTGGCATGTAATCCGAGAATATCCTCTACGACTTCCAGTACCGTGTCGGCTTGCGACTGATCCAAGAGATGTTGTTTATGTAGCTGATATTTTGTGGCTACATCGTCTTTGATTTTCTTCATTGCGAATTCAAGCGCCAATTGATAATTTGCTGTTCTTTTATTCTCCTAAGAATATAAATCCGGGAGCAAATGCAGCTCCTTTACATGTTGGTGAAATAAATGAGTGATGAAGATACGATTTCGAACACTCATTTCCATTCTTTCTTAGCAATGAGAAGATTGACTATTAGGGTCTAAGCATTTCATAGAGGTCCTTGAGGATCAGGACCACACCTTGTTTCATCATGTAGCGGTAACAGCTGCGTTTGATTCTATTGGACGAGAATAGACCACCGATACGGCGTCGCCATGACCCAAAGAAATTTCGGTAACAATTGTAGAGTTCTTGTTGGACTTCACGGCGCGATAGGTGTTCGGTGGGCATTATGGCGTGAACCATATCGTAGTGGAACCAGTTTTCGTCCTCAATCCATCCTTCTCGTTTTACGGTCTCGTATAATTCGGTTCCTGGATATGGTGTTAGGATCATGAAGATGGCAATATCTGGGTCCACCTCATCTAGCCATTTTCGGAAGGCTTCGATTGATTCATGCGTGTCACTACGATCACCAATGATAGCGGTTGTTTGTGACATGATGTTATTTGCCTTCAACAAGTCCATCGCTTGCTTAGCCATTGATGGAACCAGACCCTTCCGATATTCATCCAACCGTGACGCATCATAGGTTTCTACACCAGACATAGCCCAATGCAGCCCTGTTTGGTGCATTTTCGGGAGAAGGTCTTGGTGGTTAATGATATCATCGGCTCGTATTTGCATGAACCAGAGGAGGTCATCAGTAATACCGCGGTTGAGTAATTCGTCGCAGAATTGGTCCATCCATTTCCCGAGACCTAGGTTGTCGTCGGTGAGCCAGAGGAATCGGCTTTCAAATTCACGGTAGACGTATTCAAATTCATCTGCTACGCGTTTAGGAGATTTACGTCGACAACGTCCCCAGTATTCCCATTGGGTGCAGAACGCGCATTTATGATTGCACCCCCGGGAAGCTTCGATTAACGCGTAAGGGGTGTTCTTTCCTGCCATCATGGTGAAATGATAGTCTTTCATGTGGTCGCGGACAAAATGATACCCGGGATAAGGCAACACATCTAGGTTCTTGATGTAGGGTCGATCGGGTGTCTGGATAATCTTTCCCTTGTGGTGATAGGTTATTCCTTTAACCTGTTTAAGGGGTTGTTTGGATTCCAAGGCTTTTGCGAGGTCTAGAAGGGTCTGCTCGCCTTCGCCGCGGACTACGAAATCAATTTCTGGATATGCTTCGAGACTTTCTTTTGCAAGGACGGAGAAATGCAGACCACCGACCACTGTGGTGATCTCGGGATTCACTTTCTTTGCAAGTTGGACCGTTCGGGCCACAAGGTAGGTATTCACTGTAGAAAGCGCACCTGGACAGACCATGTCCGGCTTGAAAGAAGTAATCCGGTCTTCAAGTCCGTCCCATTGAAGCCGTTCTGCTTGACAGTCCACAACACTGATTTCTGCGTCTTCGAGGTGGGCTTCAAGATAGGCTGCCAGGCAGAGGATGCCAAAGGGTGGTGGACGGTATTCCCCCATGATGAACCAGTAATCTTTGGGAGGTTCGATGAAGAGCACTTTCATATTTGTCACTACGTCGCTTTTCAACCAGCAGCAATTGTTTCGTTTGCGCCTAAATAATATGTTAATGGTTAAAGAGATGTAGTTCTGGACTAACTCTTCAAGACTTGGATTTCTTCATTTAAGAAGAGCAAAGGAGTAAAAAGAGACAGCTCAATCAATCTGAAGTATGCGAAAACGGGGCTTAGTGATTCTTGTTGGGTTTCTCGTAGCCTTTTCTCTGATTCAAACCACTGCAGCCCATGTGCCCCTTTTCATGGTGGGTGGACATTCACTCGATGAAGCTGTACCTATTGAAAATCCAACCAAATCGTGGGTCATCTATTCTACTATTGACGAAATTGCTGAGCCGCATTACTTCTATCTTGATATGCAAGTAGGAGAACGTATCCGCCTGATGCTTATGGTTCCCATTCCTGATGGAGATCAGGGCTTCCGACCTCGCCTTGCCCTAATGGGTGACGGTCTGACAAACATGAGTACACCACCCGGAAACCTCGAAAGTCCTTCAGGTGCACAAGTGATGATCTTAGAACCGGAGCCGCCTATTCCGGAATATGAAGGGTTCACGCCCACTTCCTTTTACGTGTTATATGATCTTGATATCTTAGCTCCTTCTACGGGGCGATACTATCTTGCCTATTATGAGCCTGTTATGACTGGGAACTTTGCAATTGCTGTCGGCTATCAAGAAACCTTCAGCTTCACCGAATGGGTTACGGTACCTTTCACCGTCCTTATTACCCATTTATGGAACCATCAAACTCCGCTAACACTTATTGCTCCGATTTTGGTAACCCTTCTCTTGGGCTTTGTACTGGTCTTTTGGCGTTATCCCCGCCTTCGCGAAGACCCGCAGCTACTCACCTGGATGGGTATCACCATCGGACTGTTATTCATTGCCAGTGGTATCTTCCTGCTCTACCAAATGGGCCTCGCCCTTTTGCAGGTTCCTGCCAGCCCCCAAATTGCCATTACCATCGTTTTTGGTGCCATTCCCATTATTCTCGGATTCCTCACAATTCGTAATTTTGTCTCCATCGATTGGCAGCACAAAGCTCGTCAACTGATAGTCTTATTCATCCTTGCAATATCCGCGCTCTTTCTTTGGGCGGGCTGGATTATCGGACCTATTCTGTTAATGTTGACTGCTGCAATTGCTTCCATCCAATTACTCCTTGAACTCCGCACGAGCCCAGTAATCATGGAATAGAAATTCAAGTTTCCAATCTTTCCTGCCTTTCTTCATATCGTAGATTTGGAGCCTGTACGCTTTTACGTAACGACTTCTTGTCTGTATGTGTTATGCGGTGTTTACGTTCTGCTCAGAGCGGTTGAAAGTAAGTCGATAATGATGCCATAGATAATGCCTGCAAAGAATGCAGGGATATCTCGAAATTCAGTGGAAAGGAAGATCGCCGCTGACACGATGAGTCCAAAGAGCAATCCGCGGACAATGGCATTTGTCCACATCCGGCTATTTTCTCCTTTCATGAAGACAATCTCATCAGCGAGACCAATCACGAGCCCCATGATGACCCGGTTATACCACATCCCAATTAGGAACACCCAATTCGCAAAGTATCCACCAGGAAGTCGAAGTCCAACTCCAATAATGCAGAGAATGCCTAAGAGGGCACCTGTGAGAATTGCGATTCCAAGCCGTTTCCGATTCATGTTCACTAACATCCTGTGATGCTATACAGCTACGCATGATGCACAAAAAAGGAATGGGTTCAGCTACTGGATGAATTTCTGATACTCCTTTGGTATCTGAATGGCAAATTTACAGTGTAACGCGCCGGTTAACGCCGTTTCAATGGGTTCCACTTTGACCGGTTGGTCAAAGATGACGTCCCAGTACATTTTGGTGAACCCCGCACT
>JAEOSA010000022.1 GCA_016840595.1 Candidatus Hermodarchaeota archaeon
CCCTCCGGGCTGTCGACTACATGCGAGTCGCATCCCTCGAAGATCGCAGATACATCCTCTATAACACCATGGTGAAAATGAAAGTCACACTTCAGGGCGAAGAGGTCATCAACCTCCTTTGGGATGTTATCGCTGCAAAGGGTTTTGAAAAAGACACCTATTTCGAGATGGCAGCACGCGACATCCGTGCCCTTCCGAAACTAGAGGGAACCGTCCACGTCAATCTTGCTCTCGTCGCAAAATTCATCTTCAACTACTTTTTCAACCCCAAAGAATATGCTCCGGTTTCACGTCAAGACCAACCACAGCACGATGCGTTCCTCTTCGAGCAAGGACCAACCCGTGGACTCGGTAAAATACAATTCCACGACTACAATGGAGTTTTTTCACAAGTTGAGCTGCCAAATGTCAAAATCTTCCATGAACAGATTGGAAAATTCAAAGCCCTCCTTGGGCAAGCAACCCCTGATGCAGACCAACAACGTGATACAGACTTTTCCATGGCCATCGCCGAACTCTTTGCCCTCATCGTCTATGCCCAACTCGTCCTGGAAAATGCAAAAACTCATAACATCGATAATCAGACCCTCGACCAAATCTTTGATTTCATGGTTCGCGATTTCTCAAAATACGCCCTTCAGCTTTACAGTAAATCCAGCACTACACCTCAGCAAATGGAATTCTGCAACCAAATGATTCGAAAACCTGTGTACGACGCTACTCGATATCAGAAGGTTTGGGAAACAATCCAAGGGGTCAAAGATCTATACGAGATGAACCCCTGACCGGTTGCTAAAAAAATAATCCCTGAGGACGCCAAGAATTTTCGTAATTTTAGAATATTTTAGCACCTCCAAAAAGAAACCATTGTTTGCGGTTACCTCTAGGCAAGCCGAAGACATGAGAGCGAATTATTCCACAGACTAAACCTTCATTCGGAATATCTTATTGTTTCGTAAACGTGATAGCCCCATGATAATAGGTATTAAGATTGATGCCAGACCTAAAACAAAGAAATTCTCAAAGACTCCTAGAAATTCTTGACCCACTTCTTGATTTTCGATTCCGACATAAACTTGCGTAGTTCTTGAACAATACCCAACAATGGTTACATTGATTTGATATATTCCACCTTTTAGAAAATACGCCATTGTAGTGTGATTAATTACCTGCGTTCTTATCGTCAATGGTGTGATATATATTGATGTACAAATTGCTGCCCCTATACCCCTAGCTTGGTAGAGAGTTTGATTATTTTGGATAATGTCATATTCCACTTGATTAGTACTACTAAACCAAAAATTATAGTTTAGTATGGTAGGGTTTGTAATCGTGAGGAAGATAAGGATTGGTTCTCCAATCTCATAATATACTTTGTTTGTTGACACCGTGATTAGAAGTCCAGTTGTTAATTCGTAGGGTGAATAATGATGATTAATCCCCACAGTGCAAAGGTAACTGAAAAGAGTTACACTCAAGATCAAGAACAGGGTCTCTGTTTTCCAGTTCATTGCTCCTCTATTGGTTACACCCCTTGGGCGAATATTATTCTACATTTTAGAACAGCTATATTGAACTAAGGGAAGGAACGCAAATGATATTTCCCTTGTTTTATTCTTTTTTCAGATTTATCCTTGTCTTCCACAGAATTTGACTAGGGTTCTTGGTATTCATTGGCCAAGAGATCCATGGAAAATAAATCGAAATATCTGCCCAAGCGGTGAATGGTTTCTCGTTGACGCCCAGTTTTCGTGAATCCAACTTTCTCATACACTCGTTGAGCTCGTAGGTTATCCTCGAAGACAGTCAAGTAAATACGATGAAGGTTCAGGTTGTTAAAACCGAACTGAACAAGAAGATGAATTGCCTCGGTGCCCAATCCTTTCCCCCAATATTTTTTGTTGCTAATGGCAATACCTAACTCAGCACTTCGATGAATCCAATCCACACTATTTAGCCCACAAACCCCCAGAAACTGTTTGGGTTTTTGGAGTTCAATAGCGAACAAGAAATTTGTGCCGGCTTTTCGTTGGCGAGTGATTTCTTGAATCCATTTCTCTTCTTCCTCAGTAGACACGGGTGTAATCATATGAAGAAACCGGCGCACTTCCAAATCGTTGAAATGGTGTAGTATCTCCGGAATATCATCTTGTTCGACTGCCCGGAGGGTAACTTGTTTGCCCTTATACATCACATCGCCGCCAATTGTGTGCTTTGGAATAGTGTGTAAACGGATTTATTTCTTGGAAGCAGATGGATCCCGCTTAATCTTAGTATCCTTCACAACATGAATCGTCGACTGCTTCTTTCCATACATGCGTTTAACCCATTGATCCCATTTGATAGAATGTTTCTGTTCAGTAGTCAAGTCTTGGATATTTGAAACAGGCTCGATGAGCTCCTTTCTTCGCCCTAACCGTCGTTCGTGAGAAACGATGTACAACGCCATAACAACGACACCCAGACCTGCAATTCCTAAGAATATTACAATCACGAGGTAGGGAGTGAGTAGGGCAACGAATTGAGCGATGAGAACATAAATCCCGCCAACAATAACCAACGAAATGGCGGCTTCCAAGAACCAAAGATCATGCCAGGTCAAAGGTCGGTCATCTGCGTGACGTTTTACTTTCATACATCGACACCTACAATGACTATTATTCGTTTCGAATCATAGTGGTGAATGGAAGAGCTTCGAATGCCATTACATAAAGGTTTAGGATATCTCCAAAAACAGACCTTCGTTATTGTGATTCATTACACCCTCTCAAGATATGCAGACGAATAATTATTGGCGTTGAATGAAGTCAAAGAAATCTATGATAAGGCGTTTATGTTTGCCTGGAATGATGACGTGATGGTTGGCTAGCGAGGAAGAGAGGAAATAACTAACTGGATCAGTGATCGTCGTTCGAATCTGCGTGCGGCATTGTTCCTTGTTCGATAAGTTTCTCGTAATTACACCCTCCGACACCCAGAAGCTTGTAAGATCTTCTCCGAACATTTTGAAAACCGTAATATCTCGGAAAGGAAATCGACCCCGAATGGCCACACTTTTTCCTGATTCATAATGGCTTGTAATATCATATGATTCAAGAATCGAAGTAGGAACCGTGCAATGGGCAAAGACTACCGAGTTGTTGTCTACATTCACATCCACAACATTAGCCATAAAAGCGGGTTGATTCGTCAGGTATTTGGCTAACAACATCGTGAAAGTGGTTGGGAGATCCCCCTCACACCCAGCTACAACTCCCTCTAAGGTGTTAATGTGTGAAGTGGCAAAACAGCCTGAGATTTCGGTGTCTTCGAGGAGCTTGAAGCATTCCATGGTCACAGCATTGAGATCATGATTTCGGACAAGCGCAGCTACGGCCTGGGCAATAATGGCAGCTTGACGAATATCTGCATTACTGCATTCGATGTTAGTTGCGTTGGATAAAAACTGTTCGAGGTTGGGTCGAAATTCTTCCCATAAGTCATCGTCTTTTCTTTCAATAATAGTGTTTAATGTATAGTTTTTGAATTCAACACCCCATTTCTTGCTGACAGCTGATTGATCAATATCTGATGCCATCAACCAAGAAGAGGATTTTCCGACAACACCAATCCGGCTATCTTGAATTCGAGCAATTACTTCGGTAAATTTTTCCCAATCTTGAATTCTTGTGGTTAGGTTTTCCAGCGAATCATGGATGATTCGTGCAGGAATATCCTGTTTCTGTAAATATGACCGAATCTCCATCGCAGCTGGCAGTGAATTACTCCCATCATGACTTAGAAGAAGGATCGGAGGGATAATCTTTGACTTTGTGATGAAGTTAATAGTATCTGCTTCAGTTCCCCCTGTTCCAATAAACAAGTAGTTATGTTGTGCTCGAATCTTTTTGTCCTCTTTAATACCTTCGTTGAAAAACGAGTCGGGTGTAAAAATTCGTGCTTTTGTGGCGTTTAATTTTCCAGTAATCTCTGAAATACGTTCTTGAGGGGATACTGTTGAAAAGAAGGTTACAATGTTGACCGCCATTCCACTTCACCTTTGAATTTCAGTTTGTTCAAATTTAGTGATGGGTTCTTTGTTAATATAGTCACTCCTCTTCACGTAAAAATCAATAGTTACTGAAGGAAACCTTGTCAAAATTATCTATATTTGTGAAAGATATTGTAAGCAATTATTCAAGATTATGAAAGAGTGCAGTATGTAACACAACTTGTGTATTTATTTTCAGTTGGAGTTAAAATATGCCCGCCATTATCGAATACTACTAATGAACAATACCTTTATCATAGAAGAAGTAAGTGAGCGACTACCAAACTTCAGCTGACCATCCTATTGGAGCAATTGTGATGAGTAGACTCGCTAGGCTATTCGGACTCAAAGATGCGACCAACGAAGGAATGCGAATAGCCAAAACCCTTGCCATACTCCTCCCAGTCTTCGCAGGTGTCTTCCAACTCTCTACAACCTTCTATATGATTTTCATCGCCACAGCTTTAGGAGGCGGCGACTACATCGCTGGGCTTACCCTCGTAGGAATACTTGTTGTAATACAAATGGCAGTACAAGTTGCCCTTGACTACCCTACTGCTGCGCTAGGTGATTGGATTGGTCATCGCTGGATTATTGCCTCTGCCCTCGTTTGCTACGCCATTGCCTTTTGGATAACCTCCCAAGTCACAATTTTAACACCCTTCCCTTACTTTGTCCTCATTTACGTTTTGTTTGGTTTGGGTGCATCTCAAGAGAGCGGAGCCTTTCAAGCTTGGTTTGATAACAACTACCGCGTCGCCATGCCTAAGGATAAGGATCGAAAACAGTATGGTGTTTTCTCGGGAAGATTAGGCATGGTCTTTCAGATTGCATCAATTGCAGTATTAATTCCTGGCAGTGTCATTGCCACGTTGTTTTACCGTCAATTAGTCTTTCTTATCCAAGCAATTCTGAGCATTATCATAGCCTTGATTGTCATAATTGTTGTGCGAGATCTTCCTGGTGTTCGCAAACCAAACGAAGGTCGACCTTCGATTTCAGAATACGGATCTATTCTAAAGGATGGAGTGAAGTTTTCTTTTTCTTCCAAGTTTGTAGGTTTCACAATCTTTGGTGAAGTATTAATCTGGGCGACAGGCACCCTCTGGTGGAATATTCTTCTGTTTCCTCTCTACTTTGCCTATCTTTTCAGTGACGTCATGGTCTCCTTCTTTCGAACCATCATTTTTGCACCACAAGCAATAACTCAGGAACGTAGTGGCGTATTCGCCAAACGTTTCGACCCGATTAAATGGGTTCCCCGATTCCGATTCCTCCAATTCGTGGGATTCTTGTTCTATATACTTCTCGCCATGACAACCCATTTCTTCCCACCGCCATCAATCCCTGATCCCCTCTTGCTTATCCCCATTCCTTGGATCTCTCTATTTCCATTCCCACATCTTGTCACAATCTTTTTGGCTATTCCATTCGCTTCAATTATACCTGTCAGCTTGATTTTCGGAATTTTCATCATTACTGAACTCTTTGCATCACTTGCAAATATTCTCCATTCACGTGTGATGATTGATGTAGTGCCAACTCGATTTCGAAATAGTCTCTATTCCTTCCGTCCAACGCTAGCCTTGCTCCTGGGTATGCCGCTGCTTATCATCTTCAGTGCACTTCTGCCCATCTACGGCTTTCCTCTCACTTTCTCAGCTGTTTCGTTTGTTTCCCTTCTTGGATGGTACCTTACACGAAAAGGTTACAGTTATCCAATCGAAAAAACACAGGATTTGCCTGATACGCTAGCAGAGGAAATTGAAACCGAACCCCCACCCATCTAAAGAAAAATCCGAGTACACGACACATCAGAATCGTTTTCCATATACCGTCGGAGAATACCCGATTCCATCATCCCAAGAATCGTCACTTTAGCACCCGCTTTGAGAATAGGTTCAAACCGTTTAATTTCCTCGAGTTTTCCACGCATTCCTTTCGTAATATCCGGCGTAGCGGCTTCATCAGCAATTTTCTCATACTCATGGATTCGACTCAAAGCAATCTCAGGAATGAGCTCAGCTGTTGGCTCGAGTTTCGGATTAGCAGTAAAAATCCCTTCGACATCAGTGGCAAAAATCACATGTTCTGGGTGTAGGAGTAATGCCAGTAACTGTACCACTTTATCACCCGAACATACACTAAACCCTCGTTGTGTGTCAGCACACATATCACCACTAAATACCAAGGTCATGCCCAAACTGAGATACTGGCGGTAACCGCCACTAAAATGGCCTGATATTTCTCCATTCGTCATGAAGAAGATGTTACTAGGAAGAAATACTACTGGTGCTAATCCCGCCTCTTGAAGAGCCTTGATCACAGCCATCCGGAGATCAAACACTTCCAACATTGTCTGAGATAAATCAGGCAATTGTGCGACGCCCTTAAACCCTTCATAGAGTTTGCGTTTAATCACTGGTACATGACCAAAGCTTCCCACACCATGGACAATAACACAGGGACCTAACACATCCGCAATCTCCTTGGTCACACGCTTCAGAACTCTTTTACGAAGAGTATAGGGTTTGTCTTTATCAGTGATCAGTGCACCACCTAATTTGATAATTGTCAAACCTTGAGTCATCGAACCCATCCCATCAATAAACCCGTTTTGCTGGATTCACATTACTAAAAAACACTTGGGATGAGCGTAGTTAAGAGATTTTGTCTTGAAAGGGGATTCTAGAACAGATTGTAAAATTATGAAACCAGAACAGAAAATTAAGAGCTTGAAAAGTAGAGAATATTGTGCGTTATTTCATATGCTCTAGGATAAGTTGAGCTAGCTTCTTGAAAAGGAGTTGGATATTCGAACCGGATTTTGCCGAAGTTTCAATGTAAAACAGCATCTGGTTTTCTTTTGCAGCTCGTTCAGCTTCCTCATGTTTAACGACACGTTCATTGGTAAGATCCGTTTTGTTACCCACCAATGCGAACTGTAAACCCGGGACATTGGCACGCGCCTCATTAATCCAACGAGTAATATTCTCTAAGCTACTTCGCCGGGTTACATCAAAAACAATAATTCCACAATCTGATCCATTCATAAATTGCCTTCGAAGCTCACGGAAATCCGTTTGCCCGGACATGTCCCAGATTTGGAGTTGTACTTGATGAGGGTCAAAGAATAACTGTTGAGAGGTGATGTCTACTCCAATGCTTGCTTTGTACTCTTCGTCGAAGGTATCAGATACATATCGTCGAATGACACAGGTTTTTCCTACGGCGTAATCACCTAAGATGATGAACTTGAAAATAAACCGCTGTGTTGAGGGTGATTCAGCCACTAACAGCTACCTCTTGTTGTGTCTTTCAGTTTTGCGCTTCAGGAATTCAGGTTGTATTCTCACAACTGATTCCCGCTCCTTTATTCGCAGGTAAATTTCGTGAAGAATTGGATAATAATGTTTGCTTTCCAAACGTTCACTATTACTGCTTGTAAAGGAAATCATAGTTTGAAGCTGAACAGCATTAGAACTTAATAGCATGAATTCTTACGTTGAAGTATGGCTCGAATTACTGTGCTTGGTGGGTGCGGTGCCGTTGGAAGTGTCGCAGCACGCACACTTACTGAGCTTCCTGATTTTGATGAGATTCTAATTGCTGACATTAATACACAAGGAGCCCAAGAACTAGCAAATGAATTAGGGAAAGAATGCACACCGATTGAAGTTGACGCCCTAAATTCAGATAGTATCTTGGAAGCTGTGAAGGGTTCAGATGTTGTCCTGAACTGTGTGGGTCCTTTCTACCGATTCGGTCCACCTATACTCGAAGCTGTGATCAAAGCCAAGATTAATTATGTGGACATTTGTGATGATGTTGATCCAACCAGAGCGCTCCTCGCAATGAATAATGTGGCCAAGAAGGCAAACATATCCGCGTGTATTGGTATGGGTAGCTCCCCTGGTGTTACTAATCTTTTAACACGATTTGCGAATGAACAGCTCCTTGATAACATTGAAGCCATTGATATTTATCACGCTCACGGAGGCGAACCCGTTGAAGGGGCTGCTGTCATAGCCCACCGCATTCACGCAATGACTTCTCCGATTCCCATGTTTCTTGAGGGAAAACCACAAACAGTTCGCTTCTTCGATGAAGCTGGGATTGCGTTACGTGAAGAAGTTGATTTCCACCAAATTGGCAAATACCTCGTGTATCCCTATCCCCATCCTGAAACCATTACTTTGCCTGATCATATCAAATGTAAACGCGTGACGAACAAAGGCACCGTTCTCCCCGAAGAATACTTCCAATTTATTATCAAACTCGTAAAGCTAGGTGTCACAAGTGAAGAACCAATTGACGTGAAAGGCACCCTGATAGCTCCTCGAGACTTCGCCATTGCCTATATCATCCAAGAACGTGAACGGATTCTTCGTCAAACCAACTTCGGTGAACAACGAGGTTGCGTCAAAACCGTTGTTTCAGGAACAAAAAAGGGAAAACCCCATCAATACGTCTTTTCCCTCTCATCAATTGGTCAGGGCATGGGAGAAGGAACGGGCATCCCAGCAGCGCTAGGTGCTACCCTTATGTACCGAGGAAAAATCAAAGCAAAAGGAGTGCTTCCGCCCGAGGCGAGTGTTGATCCCATGGATTTCCTTGGGATTATGCAAGAATCTCTTAAGCTCGAGGAAATCACTGGAAAACAATCCCCACTTCTCATTGAATCCATTGACGCCAAAGGCAATATCAAGCATCTCTCCTTATGAGACACCAGATGTCTCCGCCCGAAGCCTATTTGAGAAGAAAGTCCCTAATTAATCCGTTTCACGTCGTTGGAAGGTTTACACTATGAGTACATCAAAGAACCAAGAAAAATACATCCTAGCCATCGATCACGGAACTTCTGCCATGAAACCTGCAATTGTTTCTACTCATGGCAAATTCATCGGCTGGTCCTGTGAGAACACCCCACTCCATCTTCAACCCGGAGGCGGAGCCGAACAAAATCCCGATGAGTGGTGGAATGCTTTTCTAAAAGCCACAAAAAATCTCATTGATCAGAGATTAGTACCCACAGAGGATATCATTGCCGTGTGCAATACAAGCCAATGGTCTGGGACTGTCGCGATTGATGAAAATGGTTTACCACTTATGAATTCCGTGATTTGGATGGACTCACGGGGTGCTCCTTATGTGAAAAAGAAATTCAAAGGAATAATCAATATTCAAGGCTATTCGATGCTCAACCTTTTACGCTGGTTACGCAAAACCGCAGGCATTCCCATGCAAAGCGGGAAAGACCCTATCGCTCACATCCTCTATATCAAACACGAACTTCCGGATATTTATGAACAGGCTCGTTGGTTCCTCGAACCCACAGATTACATTAATTTCAAGTTATCTGGTGAGATCGCCTCTTCTCCTTCCACAATGATGTTACATTGGGTGAGTAACACCCGGAATATCAACAACGTTCACTATGATGATGGATTAATCAAACGCCTAGGCATACACAAAGACAAACTCCCAGCCATGAAACAATCAATCGACGTGCTAGGAACACTAGAAAAAGAAGTAGCAAATGCCATTGGATTACAAGAAGACTTGAAAGTCTTCGTCAGTACATCTGATGTTCCATCCGCCATCATTGGGTCCGGGGCAGTACAAGACTACGCAGGACACGTCTACATCGGCACAAGTAGCTGGCTGACCTGCCATGTACCCTACAAGAAAACCGATATCAACACTAACATCGCCTCTTTACCATCCGCCATTCCAGGACGCTATTTCATCGCCAATGAACAAGAAACAGCGGGCGCCTGCCTGAATTTTCTCCGAGATCAAATCTTCTATCCTGACGATGAGGCCAAATGTGGAAATCAAGCCGTCTATCAAGAATTTGACCAAATCGTAGAAAAAATCACACCCGGAAGTCATAACATCATCTTCACACCATGGCTTTATGGAGAGCGAACTCCTGTTGAGGATCACACCGTACGAGGAGCATTTTTCAACCTCTCCCTTGACAGCGAAAAAGGGGACATGATACGAGCAGTATTCGAAGGAGTCGCGTACAACAGCCGTTGGGTCCTTAATGCCGTGGAGAAGTTCATCAAACAACCTCTCCCCTCACTCAATATGATTGGAGGAGGCGCCCAATCAAATATTTGGTGCCAAATCTATGCAGATGTACTAAATCGCGAAATACGCCAAGTTATTAATCCCATCCAAGCCAATGCCCGAGGTGCTGCATTCATCGCAAGCGTGGGGCTAGGTCATATAACCTTTGATGAAATTCCTAACCTGATCCAAATTTCCAAGGTCTTCAAACCCAACACCGAATACCGAAAACTTTACGACACCCTCTTCAAAGAATATCTGAGCATCTATAAGACCAACAAGGACTTCTATAGGCGACTCAACACTTAACTACAAAACCTTTACAAAAAATTAGATCATTTCTTTTCGCGTTTAGGCAGAGACTCGAGCCAACGTGACCGATCAAAATACACTTCATTCCGAGATATTTTCCCATCCTCAAGCTCCACAATATCCATCCCAAACTCTACAATCTTCTTCTTCTCAATCGGAATGACAGCCCGCCATTTCACATTAAATCCTTTTAATGTCGGGAAAACCTCAACCGGTTCCCACACCCAATTAGGATTTGCAGCGAGAAGCTTAGTGAAATAATCATGTAACTGCTGGTAACCCTGAAGACCCTCAGGATTTGCAGGATCACTATAAAACGTATTTGATGTATAAAACTGGAGTAACTTATCAGGATCATTTCCTGTCCAAGCAGGAAGCCATTGGCGACAAAACTCGAGAATATACGCTTCTTCAGACATTGTGCTTCCCTTCGCCTACTATCATGTCAAATTGGTATATAATCATTGATACACTCTTAGCAACTGATGAGCTCTCGAACTCCGTAACAAAGATGAAGAAAAGAGTGAATTATAAAAACCAATATAAGTTTGAAAACTTACGAAAGACTGGGCTAAGCCTGTAGAGAAGGGTGAACAATGCGGAAAAATGTCCTATGTTTGACCATCGTTCTCATTCTGGTTCTTACTATTGCTAGCCCCTATACAACACCAAAGAATAGAAACAGTTCTTTCTTGATAACTCAAGCCCCATTAAACTCTGAAATATTCTCTTCAGTCGATGTCTTTGAATATTGTAAGAGTGAAAGCCGGACTATTTCTAACGCCCATAATGACACAAAATTCACCTTCAACTCGAACTGGTATCCTCAGAATTATTACGGATATTGTCTGCATGCAACCATCACAGATCTTCGGAAAACTATTAATCCCATTCCAAACGGTAACTTTGAACAATACCCAGAACCTGGAAACAATTGGACAGTCACACAATCAACTGGACTGATTAAATCCAATACAACAATACCTGAAGGGAATCCAGGTTCATGCTATGACTTAGAGCTAGCCAATGGCAAAGTACTAGGAATCAAAACAGATTATGTCGATAATGACTTTGAATATATTTCACAATTCACACCAACCATCCTTACCCTCTCATTTGACATTCGCTTTTCTGCTGATATAACAAAAGCAGACTGGTTTATCATACGTGTCGAAATCGAGGATCAACTTAATGATTCTATGGGCATGTGGTGGGAATCCACATCAGAATTCGCACCAACAACATGGACTCACAGCAGCTTTTCAACAATTCCAGTAAATGGGACATTAACCCTCCGGATTGCTCTTCAAAAAACTGATTCTTCAAACCTAGATGTTGATGGTCATATCTACTTTGATAATTTTGAATACCAAATTGGTACATATGGCTCTCCCAGCGGTGTAGAGTTGACCCTCAATAGCACACAAGTAATGGATACTTTTGCAGCTAATGGCGAAGTTGATATTTTTTCGGATCCAATTCTCAAAGAAGAAATCAATCCATCAATGGGTTGGAATACGAATCAAACCTTCCTCTTTTCTGCAAATGATACCATAACCTTTGATGTTCAATACACAATGCATGTGAAATCTGAAAGTAATGAATCAGCTATTTCGTCTTTTACAGTATCTTCTAATTCAGAGCCAAGCTGGATAATCAATTACACTATACCTTCTGATCAGCCTCCGCCGAATTATGATAATTATCAATTTGGGCTTTATCTCCCAGATGAATGGAATTTGTTAGTTGTGAGAAATCAGATTGGATATAACATCACCAGCTATTCCTACACTGCGACCAATCGGTTTCTCCTCATGCACGAAAACATAGGACTCCCTGGCGATCACTTTGATATTCATTGTATTTCCATCATTCAAACGGAACCCGTTCTTGATTCACCAGTACCAAATGGTCATTATGGATGGAGCCTTTTATTCGTCAATGTTTCTTGGTTAAATTTGGATCTAGACACGTTTGTTAAGAATGCAGAAGTCATCTTAAGTTATACAGATGAAAGTAATAGTACATTCACTATTTCGATGATTCAGAATGGATATGGATCATATTCTATGGATGTACCAATTATTTCACATAACTCTGGATCTTCCATCTCAATCGCTATTGAATTTTTCAAATATGGTTATTCGAACGCTACCTCCGCAACGGGAACTGCTTTGGAATTCTCTGTCGTTGTTAACACAGGTATTCCACCAACATTTTTTGGCATTCCAACTGAAATCCTCATCCTCGTTATAATACTCCTTATTTTCATCTTTCTCAGTTGGATTCTTTACAGTAAAGTCTACAACCCTCGATATGTTATCCCTAAACGAGAGGCCCATGCACGCAAACTCCAAGAAGTGCTCGAAATGTTCAATGATGTGACCAACCTTTCACGGTTCCTTGTTCTTCATCATGGATCGGGAATCGCCATTTTTGATCCATTCAAGGATAGGGGGATGGATGCCTCTTTGTTCGGCGGTTTCCTTCAAGCTTTACAAGCCTTTGCCATTGATGTTGCCTCAAATTCGGACGATTCCGCTTTACCCACAGAAGCCCGGCTCTCAGAAATCACCTATGAGGGCTTCCGAGTCATTATCCATGATGGCACTTATACTCGAACCGCCCTTGTATACCGCGGTATTCCCAGCGACACGTTAAAAGAAAAAATCCAAACATTTGCTGCAAGATTCGAAGAAAGATATTCAAATCAATTAGAAAAGCGAGGTTTCGAACCTGCACTATTTGATGGGGCAAATGATCTTCTTGAAGAAATCTTCCATGTATCACTATTATTCCCGCATAGGGTTTTAGCAGAAGTATCTAAGAGTCTGTCACTCTCATTTTTAGAAAATCGCCTTCATTATGTTGCGTTAGAACTTGCGAAATCTAGTGAGTTTGTCTTCTTGGGAGAAATCATGAGCTCATACTTAGAGACGGTGAAAGAAGAGCCCACTGAATTAATGAATGCCCTTTTCGAGCTTCGAGAGAAGAAAATATTGATTCCATCAGAAGTTTTCTAGTCCCCTTGTTCTCATTGATTGGTGATAGAAGTTTTTGGCTGGTTCCTAACACTTATTAAAATTAGCAAACTGTGCTAACTCCGCTTCACCGAAATTAACTGCATTTACTTGCCTGCACGGTGTATCGCTATGTCAGATGAAATTACAATCAGTAGCTCCCGTCGTTACCTTGTCGTATTAGGTGCTCTCATTATCCAAGTATGTCTAGGCTCAATTTATGCGTGGTCGATCTTTCAAGCCGCGTTACGAGAAGGCGTATATGTTTGGCCCTCCCTCTTAACCCAACTACCATTCGCAGCAGGGCTCGCTTCCTTTGCAGCCTTCATGATTATCGCTGGCTACTATCAAGACCGAATTGGTCCGCGAAAAGTAGCTACACTTGGCGGAATATTACTCGCTACTGGCTACATCCTTGCTGGCCTCGTTGATATCATCAGTCAAAGTAATCCCATTATCGGTACATCTTGGCTCGTGCTTACTTATGGAGTAATTGCCGGCGCAGGTATTGGGTTTGCTTACGTTTGTCCCATTGCAGCCCTGGTAAAGTGGTTCCCAGATAAGAAAGGACTCATCACCGGTGTTGCTGTTGCAGGATTCGGAGCGGGTGCTCTCGTCATGGGTTATGTCGAAACATGGCTACTGAGTTTACCAATGATATTTCCCCTTGTAGGTGGAGCTTTCATAATTCTGGGTATTCTTTACCTTGTCCTAGTAGTCTCAGGATCACAATTGCTAACCAATCCACCAATTGGTTGGATACCACCTGGACACACATCTTCACCAGGAACAGTAAACGCTAAGGGTAAAGATTACGTTCCAAGAGAAATGATTGTAACTGTCGTGTTTTGGTTGTTGTGGTTCATGTTTCTCTTCGCAGCTACAGCGGGTCTCATGACCTTAGGGAATGTAAAATCAGCTGCAGCTGCCATTGATCCCCTGACTTCAAGTCTTCCGATCTGGGGAGTAATTGCTTCCATAATCGTCGGTGTCATGTCCATTTTCAATGCTATCGGTCGAATCGTTTGGGGTGCCCTATCAGACCGCATTGGACGGGTGACCACTATGGTGATTATGTTCACTCTGCTCACTATCGGCATGTTCGGCTTTGCCTTTCTTAGCACCACTTATGCGAGCTGGATTATCGTCATGATCGTAGCATCGTTAGTGGGTTTCTGCTTTGGTGGAAACTTCGCCCTCTTCCCCTCTTCCACCGCTGACTACTATGGGACCAAGAATGTTGGATCAAATTACGGGGTTCTCTTCACAGCGTACGGAGTTGCTGGAATCACAGGTGCTCTTGCTGCAGGACTTATCGTCGACTTCACCGGTAGTTACGTCTTAGCTTTTACTATCACTGGTGTACTTGCTATCGTAGCGATTCTCTTCGCGATTTTTCTTTATCGCATTCGACGTCCATCTCAAAAGTAAATTGGGCGAGGCACATCTAATGCCTCCACCATCATCGTTTTTCGCCTACAACACTCAGATACAGGACACATTCATTTTTCCCATCAATCTTTAACAATTGATTCACTTCATCATCATAGAACGCGGCAACTTGACAACTGCCCAATCCTACACCCTCCACAGCGAGAGCCAGATTCTGGGCAATATGTCCAACATCAAGAAACACATAACGAAATGCCCGTTGCTTGTACTTCCATTTAGAACGCTCAAAAATTGCAGTCCAAATAAACACGACGTTCCCCTTGGCTAGCATACTCTGCCCTAAGGCGGCTTCAGCCAATTCCTTGCCAATTTTCCCGGGTTTTATTAGTTCCAGTTCTCTTTCTGCCACTGAATAATGGTAGATACCCGGCTCCAAGTCTGTGACGTTATTGACGCACAAATACGTCTCGATTGGGTACAGTCCGCCAGCAGAAGGCGCTGTTCGTAACCCAATCGTTCCTCCATACGCCGGAACAAATGCCTTGGTAATGCCTTGAGTTGCCCAGAGAATCTGAGATAACTGCTCTTTAGAAATCGGTTTCCCAGTGAAAGCCCGTACACTCCGACGACCTTTGAGAAGTTCCCACAACCCGGGCCCCTCTTCTAGCTGGGGAGCAGGTAATCGAAAACGTTTAACCGAGTCATAGGTTTTGAATTGCGGTGGCTTAGTCGACAGATCTAGTTTTCCACGGGGAAGGGTCTCTCGGTCATACTTTGTATTGCTATAAAATTCTGGACCAATATTTTCAGACATAGTGTCACCTCATCCAACTTTCAAGGATTTCACCGCTTTAACCGCCCAGTAGGGATCATTTTGTAAGGCTCGCCCAACCGCAATGAAATCCACTTTCTCTTCCTGAATAACCTGATTCGCGTATTGAGGAGTTTTCACGCCGCCAACACCAATCACCGGTACATCGACTACTTGTTTAATAGCTTGAGCTTGCGGCACGAAATATCCTTCTGTTCCTTCGAGAGAAGCCGGTGCGCTACCACACAAGCCACCCGACACATCCAACATATCCACACCCGCATGAACCAACGCCTTAGCAAACTGTTGCGAATCTTCAATCTGGACTCCCATCATCTGCAAATCCACCGACCCCAGCCG